>NZ_JBFARO010000009.1:0-151769 GCF_040677125.1 Actinomadura sp. NPDC049382 | reverse complement strand
GCGCCCATCTGCTCGGTCTGCCGCATGGCCACCTGCTTGTCGAAGCCGCCACCCCACCCGCCCCACCCCACCCGCGGAGCCCCCGCGGCGCGGCACCCCCACACGCCCGAGCGACAGCACGCGGGTCAGCGACACGACGCAGGTCGCCGAACCCGTGAGAGTGGGCGACGGTGTGCGGGTTGGTGAGGGCGCGCAGCTTGGCGAGTTCGTGCGGGACGGTGCGTCCGTGCGGGCTGGGGAGGCTGCGCGGCTCGCGGACGCCGGTGACGGTGGGCGTGGCGTGAAGGGGGACGGAACGTTCCAAGAGGGCGGTTCCGAGGTCCCCGGCGCGGAGGCGGCCGACGGGGAGGCGGCCGACGGGGAGGCGCGCAGCGGCGGCATGTTCCGGTCGCTGCGGATCCGCAACTACCGGCTCTACGCGGCCGGGCAGGTCGTCTCCAACACCGGGACGTGGATGCAGCGCGTCGCGCAGGACTGGCTCGTCCTCGAACTCGCGCACGGCAGCGGGACCGCGCTCGGCATCACCACCGGGCTGCAGTTCCTGCCGATGCTGCTGTTCGGGCTGTGGGGCGGCGTCATCGCCGACCGGTATCCGAAGCGGCGCGTCCTCGTGCTCACGCAGATCTCGATGGGCGTGCTCGCGCTCGTCCTGGGCCTGCTCACCGTGTCGGGGAACGCGCAGGTCTGGCACGTGTACGTGCTGGCGTTCGGGCTCGGTGTCGCGACGGTCGTCGACAACCCGACCCGCCAGTCGTTCGTGGTCGAGATGGTCGGCAGGCGCGACCTGCCGAACGCGATCGCGCTGAACAGCGCCACGTTCAACGGCGCGCGGCTGCTCGGACCGGCGGTCGCCGGGGTGCTCATCGCGCTGATCGGCACCGGGCCGGTGTTCCTGGTGAACGCGGCGTCGTTCGGCGCCGTCCTGTTCAGCCTGTGGGCGATGCGGGCGGACGAGCTGCACGACGCGCCGGCGGTGAAGCGGGCGAAGGGGCAGCTCCGCGAGGGGCTGCGGTACGTGCGCGGGCGCCGCGACCTCATGCTCGTGCTGATCCTCATCGGGTTCCTCGCGATGTTCGGCATGAACTTCAACACGACGGTCGCGCTGGTCGCCAAGGAGGTCTTCCACACCGACGCGTCGGCGTTCGGGCTCGCGTCCAGCATGCTGGCGCTCGGGGCGCTCAGCGGCGCGCTGCTGGCCGCGCGGCGGGTCGCCAAGCCGCGGCTGCGGATGCTGGTCGGGATGGGCCTGGTGTTCGGGACGCTGGAGGCCGTCACCGGGCTGATGCCGACGTACTGGCTGTTCCTGGCGCTGCTCGTCCCGACGGGCATCGCGATGATGACGATCACGACGGCGGCGAACGCGACGATGCAGCTCGGCGTCGCGCCGGAGATGCGCGGCCGGGTGATGGCGCTCTACATGCTGGTGTTCCTCGGCACGAACCCGCTGGGCGCGCCCGCGATCGGCTGGCTGGCCGAGCACTTCGGCGCCCGGACGAGCCTCGTCCTCGGCGGGGTCGTCTCCGCGCTTGCCGCGGTCGTGGTCGGGGCGGTCGCCGCGCGGGGGACGGCGGTCCGGCCCGCGCTGCGCAGGGCCCGTCCCGCGGAAGGATGACGGGCCCGCCCGCGTGACAACGGTGCCGTCGGCTGACAGGCTGGCCGGGTGGCCGTTCGGACGCTCCCATGAGGCTTTTCGTGGCGCTCGTGCCGCCGCCGGACGTCCTGGACGAGCTCGACGAGGCCGTCCGCCCGCATCTGGACGCGGTGCCGGAGCTGCGCTGGGTCCGGCGCGATCTGCTGCACGTCACGCTGACGTTCCTCGGCGAGGTCGACGACCGCACCCTCGACCGGCTGCTGCCCCGGCTGGAGCGCGCCGTCGGGCGGCATGAGCGGATGGACCTGTCGCTCGCGGGCGCGGGCGCGTTCCCCGGCAGCGGCGCGCACGCCCGTGTCCTGTGGACGGGACTGTACGGCGACCGCCGCCGGCTCGCGCGGCTCGCCGCGTCCACCACGGCCGCCGGGCGGCGCGTCGGGACGCTGCCGGACAAGCACCGCGGGTTCCGCCCCCATCTGACGCTGGCGCGGTCGCGGCGGCCGGTGGACGTCCGGTCGCTGATCGAGGAGCTGTCGGCGTTCGCCGGCACCCCGTGGACGGCCGACTCGATCCAGCTCGTGCGCAGCCGCCTGCCCGGCAAGGACTGCGACCAGGTCACCTACGAGTCGCTGAAGACGTGGTCGCTGCGGCCGGGCGGTCAGAGCTCCGGCGGGGGCGGCGCGGGGCGGTCGGCGTCGGGCGGCCCCCACGGGACGCCGTAGCGCTCGCAGGCGCGGCGCAGCTCGTCCAGGTCCGGCGGGAAGGTGATCTGGCGCAGCACCCGCCCGGACGGCGCCCACACCACCAGCCGCGGCATCCGGTCGGTGGACTCGTCGATGCCGACGCCGCCGACGCGGTCGCGGGTGAGCTCCCATTCGACCTTGCCGCGCCGGGTGACGACCGCGAGCCCGGCGGACGACACGCGGAGCTGGGAGCGGTTCCGGTCGTACAGCCAGTAGCCGAGGAGGCCGATCACCAGCCCGGCGGGCATCGACCAGCTCGCCGTCGCGTTGAAGCCGCCGAGGTCGGGGCCGAGCCAGACCGCGCCCAGCAGCGCCACCGCCTCGCACAGCAGCACGCTCATCGCGTACGTGCCGATGCGGGAGCGGCGGGTCGCGTCCAGGAGCGTTCCGGGGGCCGTGACGGGGCCGAGCGGCGCGGAGACGGCGAACATGACGTCCTGCCCGCCGGGGCCGCCCGGTGGGGGCGCGGGGACGTCCTGGACGCCGCCGTCCGGGCCTGTGGCGGGCGCGGGGAGCGCGGCCGGCGCCCGGTCGGGCTCCGGCGCGGCGAGCGTGGACACGGCCGAATGGAACGCGGCGCTCATGTAGGCGTCGTACTCGGCGTCGTTGACCGGCAGGCCCGCGCGGCGGGCCGAGTCGCGCAGGTCGGTGCGGGAGATCCGCAGCGCCGACAGCGGCGCGGCGAAGAACTCGTCGCCGTCGGAGTCGTACAGCCGGACCCAGGCGTGCCCGCCGATGGTCAGCAGCTCGATGCCGCCGATGCGGTCCTCGGGCATCTTCAGCACGACGTCGCCTGCGGCGTCGGCCCAGCCGAGCCCGCCGTCGGCGACGACGAGCCGCCCGCCGGGCACCTGCGCGAAGATCTCCGGCAGCCCTTCCAGGCCGTAGTCGGGACGGCGCGGCGCCCGCGCCCCCGGCGTGATCACCCGGTAGCCGTGGTCGTCGAGGGCGTGCGCGAGCTGGAAGCCGTCCAGGCCGTGCGCGGGCAGCCGGGCGACCAGCTCCAGCCGGTGCCCGAACGCGAGCGCGGCGAGGTCGGCGCGGCGCGGCTCCCCGCTGACCGGGTCGAGGCGCAGGCCGGGGCCGACCACGACCGCGGCGACGTCCCCGGCGCGCAGGTCCTGGACTTCGCGGCGGCGGCCGGGGCGGGCCCGCACCAGCAGCCGCTCGGCGGTGATCGTCCAGCGGACCTGCGCGGCGCGCAGCAGCCGGCGCCGGGCGGTGAGGACGCCGGCGATCGCGGCGAGCGCCCAGCAGCCCGCGGCGAGCCGGGCGCCGAACTCGCTCGTCCCGTCCAGCGCGATCCGGACGATCATCACGGCGCCGAGCAGCGCGGTCAGCGCGCCGAGCGCCATGATCCGGCGGCGGCTCGGCAGCGGCTCGGGCGTGGCCAGCCGCTGCTCCCCGGCGCGCCTGCCCCGGCCGCGGCCCGCGCGGCCTCCGGCGGCCCCGGTGGACGGTGCGGTGGACGGTTCGGTGGTCGGCTCCGCGGGCGGCTCGTACGCCGCGGCCAGCAGCGCGGCCTCCTGGTCGAGCAGGCGCTTCTCGACCGCGTGGTCGCGCGGCAGCGGGCCGCCGCCCGGGATGTCGTCCTCCAGGCCGGACGCGCGCAGCGCCTCGTCGAGCGCCGGGTCGAGGAGGTCGGTGGCCTCGCCGTCCAGCACGTGCATGGGGATGCCGAGGCGGCGGGCCGTCACGAACACGGCCAGCGGCTCCAGGCCCATCGCCGTCATGCCGCCCACGGCCGTCCGCCCGAACCGGTGGAAGACGGTCAGCACGCCGTCGCCGGTGGTGATGGCGAGGCCGTCGATCCGGGACCGCTCGTAGGACACCATGACCAGCCCGCCCCGGCCGATCCGCTCCAGGCCCGCCGCCGACAGCCGCCAGTACGGGCGGGGGCGCCGCCGGCGCGCGTCGGGGACGGCGCCGAGCAGCCACGGGACCGCGGCGACGGCGCCGATCAGCGCGGCCCACAGCCACACCGGGCGGATCGGCAGCAGCGCCAGCGCCACCGCGAGGACGGTGAACGGGCCGGCGGCGACGGGGCGCCACCGGCCACCCGACCCCGCGAGGCCCACCAGCTCATGCTCCACAGTCCGCATCCTCACACGGGTCCCCGCGGGACCGTCGCCCCCTTCCGGGATCCGGTCGTCCTCCGAAAGCCTTTTCCATCGTGCCGGTCAGGTCGGACGGCCGCCCGCCGCCCCCCGCGCCCCACCCGTCACCGCCGTCGCCGCGTCAGGCCGTAGCCGACCGCGGCCGCGATCGCCAGCGCGAGGAACAGGCCGGCCCGGGTGCCGGGGGAGTCCCTGGTGCCGTTCTCGGGGGAGTCGGCCGCGCCCGCGTTCTTCGCCGCGGGCGACGGCGACGGCAGCGCCTCCTCCGGCAGCGGCAGCCGGTAGACCGGCTGGTTCTTGCCCTCGGAGCCCACCAGCAGCGATCTGCCGTCGGCCGTGTAGGTCAGCGACTCGCCCTGCGCCTGCATGGGCAGGTTGATCGACTTCAGCGTCTTCCCGGGCCTGCCGTCCGGCCCGACCGAGTACAGCCGGGCGCCGAAGTACGTCCGGATCACGCAGGTGCGGCCGTCGGGGGCGAACGCGCCGTCGGTCGCGATGGCCGGGGCGTCGCCGACCTTGCGCATGACGTTGAACCCGCTCGTCCGCAGCTTCGCCGGCGCCTCGTAGATCTTGCCGCCGAACAGCTTGCTCGCGATGTAGAGCCGGTTGGTGCGCGGGTTGATCATGACCGTCTCGGCGTTGCGCGGCCCGTCCTCGTACTTGACCTTGAACGCGGTGGCCCGCAGCGTCTGGCTGACCAGCCGGGACGGCTCCGGGATCCGGTACACGGTCACGTACGGCCAGGCGCCGCCGAGGTTGTCGCCGATGTCCGCCACGAAGATCGCCGGACGGCCGCGGCCGTCCTTGCCGAGCGCCATGCCCTCCCAGTCGCGGGCGTTCGCGCCGCCGAGCGTCAGCTCGGCCCGCACCCGCCCGTCCGGGCCGAGCGCGTAGATCTTCGGGACGCCGCCGGAGTCGTTGTGGGTGTAGACGACGCCCGGATGCCGGGCGCTCGCCGCGAGGCCGCTGGACTCGGTGATCCGCGGGTCCTTGATGGTGAACGCGACGCGCTCGTCCTTCGCGGCGGCGGGGGCGGCGTGCGCGGCGGGGGCGTACACGGCCGCGGACGCGCCGGCCAGGGCCAGCGCGGCGGTGGAGCGGGCGGCGACGCGGCGTGCTGACATGGCCTGATCATCCCCGTTCCGCGCCCCGTCGATCATATGACCCGCGCCGGTCAGCTCAGCAGCGCACCGACGACCACGGCGAGCACGAGCGCGGTCAGCACGGTGGGAAGCAGCCATCGGGGCGCGCGGTTCACGGGTCTGAGCTTATTCGGCCCGGTGGACGACTCGAACCGTCCGCCCATGATCTGCATCTCATCTGACATGTGCGGATTGTTCGGGATGGTGCGGTCACCGTTCGACGAGGACCCGGGGCGGGCCTCGGACGTGTTCGTCACGCTGGGCATGCTCGCGGAGGAACGCGGCACGGACTCGGCGGGCCTCGCGCTGCTCGGCGCGTGGCCGGGCCTCGGCGGCCGGCCGGGCATCGCCGGGCCCTCCGGCGGCTGCCGCGTGGTGAAGGGCCGCGGGCGGTTCGCCGAGATCTGGCGGCCGGCCTACGTCCCCGAGCTGGACCGCTCGCCCGTCGCGCTCGGCCACACCCGCTGGGCGACGCAGGGATCGCCGCTGGAGCCGCGCAACGCGAGCCCGATGGCCGTCCGGGACCTCGTCGCCACGCACAACGGCGACATCGACACCGCCGACCTGCGGGCCCGGTTCGCGCTGCCGCCCGCGTCCGGCACGACCGACAGCGAGCCGCTCGTCCAGCTGCTCGCCGGCTGCCGGGAACCGGCCGAGGTCACCGCCGTCCTCGAAGCGGTGGTCGGACGGGTCGCGCTGGCCTGGGTGCACCGCGACCGCCCGACGGAGGTGCACCTGGCCCGGGGCGCGCTCAGCCCGCTGACCGTCGCCGTCGACACCGAGCAGAATATCTACTGGGCGTCCAACCCGCGCTGGTTCCGGGACGCCGAGCGGCACACGCGGGTCCGGTTCGCGTCCGTCGTCATGGTGCGCGAGGGCACCTACGTGAAGATCGGCATGGAGCGCCGCCCCGGCCGCCGCGACCTCCCTGAGGTGCTGGTGACGGCGCGCTTCCTGCCCACGGCCCGAGACTCCGACATGGATCCCCGAGTCTGGCGCGGCTTCACCCACGCCGACGAGGAAACCGACCGCGCGGGCCTCCGCCACCGCGCCATTGTCTGCCCAGGGGGGCGACCCCCTGGAACCCCCGTCACGAGCCGGTCGATCCTCACGCCACGGTTTCTGTCGCTGTGACCGTGCAGGGCGGCGACGTGTCGCTGCGGTCGCCCGGCTCGACGGGCAGGCCCGCTGCGCTCGCTGGCGCTCGCTCCGCGTGCCTGCCCGTGACCGGTGCATGAGGTCAAACCCTCAAAAAGCGCCACAGCGTGGCGATTACCAGTACTACAAGCGCTCGACGACGTAATCGACGCAGGACGTGAGGGCTTCGACGTCGTCGGGGTCGATGGCCGGGAACATGCCGATGCGCAGCTGGTTGCGGCCCAGCTTGCGGTACGGCTCGGTGTCGACGATGCCGTTGGCGCGCAGCGCCTTCGCGACGGCCGCGGCGTCCACGTCGTCGTTGAAGTCGATGGTGCCGACGACCTGGGAGCGCTGCGCCGGGTCGACCACGAACGGCGTCGTGTAGGACGTCTTCTCGGCCCAGGTGTAGAGCCGCTGGGACGAGTCGGCCGTCCGGGACGTGGTCCACGCCAGCCCGCCCTGGCCGTTCATCCACTCGATCTGCTCGGCGAGCAGCAGCAGCGTGGCCACGGCCGGGGTGTTGTAGGTCTGGTCCTTGGCGGAGTTGTCCACGACCGTCTTCAGGTTGAAGAACTCGGGGACGTACCGGTCGGACATGGCGATCTCGTCGATGCGCTCCAGGGCCGCCGGGGACGCCAGCGCCACCCAGAGGCCGCCGTCGGCGGCGAAGCACTTCTGCGGCGCGAAGTAGTAGACGTCGGTCTCGGCGACGTCCACGGGCAGGCCGCCCGCGCCGGACGTGGCGTCCACCAGGACGAGCCCCTCGCGCGCGGTGGTGCCCGCCGGGCGCTTGATCGGCATGGCGACGCCGGTCGAGGTCTCGTTGTGGGTGAGCGCGTAGACGTCGACGTCCTCCTCGGCGGACGCCTCCGGGTGGGTTCCGGGCGGGCCGGAGATGACGGTCGGGTCCCCCAGCCAGGGCGCGCCCGTGGTGACCTTGGCGAACTTGCTGGAGAACTCACCGAACGTCAGGTGCTGGGAGCGCTGCCGGACGAGCCCGAACGCGGCCGCGTCCCAGAACGCGGTGGTGCCGCCGTTGCTGAGCAGGACCTCGTAGCCCTCGGGCAGGGAGAACAGCTGGGACAGGCCCTCCCGGACGCGTCCGACGAGGGACTTCACCGGCTTCTGGCGGTGCGAGGTGCCCAGGTAGGTCGAACCGGACTCGGCGAGGGCGGCCAGCTGCTCGGGGCGGACCTTGGACGGACCGCATCCGAAACGGCCGTCGGCCGGCTTGAGATCGGCGGGGATGTCAATGGTTGGATTCGCGCTGTCGGTCACTCGTAGGAGGCTATCTGACCTGCGGCGAAGATCGCGGTTCGGGTTCACATGCCGAGACGGCGGCGCCGCCATGCCCAGGTGAGCAGGGCCACCAGTGCCAGGGCGCAGACGGCGGCGATCACGGCGGGCGGATAGACCCAGTCGTCGCCCCGCGAGCGCGCCTCGACCGCCGTGCGGGCGGAGTCGTAGGTCAGGAAGCCGAGGAACAGCGCGGCGAGCGCCACGGCGATCCGGCCGGACACGGCGTTGGTGTGCCGGCGGCGCTCCTCGCGCTCCGCCTCGTACTGCCGCAGCTCCTCGGTGGCATCGGCCTTCACCGCCCCGGCGTCGGCCCGCGCGGGCCCCGCCCCGGGCGCGGACGCGGGGCCGATGTCGCCGTCGAGTGGCTCGTCGGGCTCTTGGCTCATGCGTCCAATAATGGCAAAGTCGCCCGCTTACCTGCGGGGCCGCCCGAACCGGGAAAAGTTTCGATCCAATCCAAGATCCATCGCGTCTGAACGTGAGAGGGCGGCCGCGCGGCGGCCGGGGGAGCGGGCGAGGAGAGGCGACCGGGGAAGCGGGGCGTTGACATGGCGGGCGACGGCGACCGGATCCTGAGCGAGGATCGGCTGCGCGGCGTGCTCGACCTATTCGAACGGCTGCGGGAGCGGCCGCCGTGGCGGTGGCGGGAGCGGCTCCGGCCGCTGCTCCTGCTGCTCGGCCCGGGCCGCGCCACCGCGCACGCCGCCGAGATCCTCAAGACCCGCTGCGAGGACGAGCGCGCCCCCGTCTCGCACATCGCGGCCGACACGCCCGCCACCGACGTCGCGGGGGTGCTGCGGGAGGCCAAGCGGGAGCTGTCCCAGCCGAGCAGCCGCGCCCGCGGCGAGCCGGGCCTGCGGTTCCCGCTGCTGGAGATGGCGCTGTGGCTGCGCGACCTGCGGGAGATCCGGCTCGCCGGGGACCGCCCGCCGCCGCGCGGCGCGTCGGCCGCCGAGCGGGAGAACCACCAGCTGATCCGGCGGCTGACGCATCCGCCGGCCGGCGACAACGAGAACGCGCGGCGCCGCGAGCTGAACCGGGTGATCCGCCGCCGCGGCCGGGACGTCCTGCGCGACCTGGAGGAGGTGCGCAGCCGCCCCGCCACGTTCCTGTCGTTCCTGGAGCAGATCGCCCCGATCGGGATCGCGGTCGTCGCGCTGGTCAGCGCCGGGACGGCGGCGGCGCTCGACCTCGCGTCCGCGGTGCTCGCGGCCGTGATCGGGCTGGCGTTCGTGACCGTGCAGATCGTCGCCCGGACGCGCGGCTGGTACGGGGTGCGCCGGTTCGGCTGGTTCCTCCGCCAGCCCTACGTCGACCGCGACTCCACGGGGTTCCTCGGCTTCGCGCTCGGCGTGTTCGACCCGCGCCCGGTCGAGCCGGACGACCACGGCGAGCAGCTCGACCTGCTGCTCGTCGCCGCGTTCCTGGAGGACCTGCGGCGCAACTACCGGCGCGACTACCGCCGGGCGGCGTGGGCGCGCGTCCGCTACCCGGTGCTGATCTTCGAGCACCTGTCCGCGCGGCATCCCGGCACGGCGTTCGTGGAGCTGGCCGAGCGGGTCCGCGCGGACGTGCAGGCCGCCGACCGGCTGAGCGGCTTCGACCCGCTCATCGTCGTCGCGGGCGTCGACCCGAACGCGCCCGCCGACGACGACCCGAACGCGCCGTCCGGGCCGCGGCTCATCGACCGGCTGGCGCAGGCCGTCCGGGTGGACCTGTCGTCCGGCGAGCCGCAGAGCGTGATCGCCGCGCGCGGCCTGTGGGACCGCTACACCCGCGAGCAGCGCCGGGTCGGCGCGCTCGGCTCCCGCCGCGAGCTGCGCGTCGACATCACCCGCGACCCGGGCGGCGACCTGCCGCCCGTCCGGCCGGTGCGGCGCCGCCCGCGGCTCGCGCACCCGGCGCTGCCGTGGATCGCGATGGTCGCGGTCGCGGCGGCGTCCGTCACGGTCATCTCGGTGCAGGTGGTGAAGTACTGCTCGCCGTTCGGGATCAGGCGGATGCCGAACGGCGAGTGCGTCGGCGTCACCGATGGCTCGTACCGCTTCGGCGAGGAGTCCGGCGGCCGGAACAACGACAACCGGCTGAACAGGGTGCTGGACCGGATCGAGGCGCTGAACGACCATGTCAAGGCGTCCGGCAAGCCGTACGCGACGGTCGTCTACCTCGGCCCGGTCACCGCCGACCCGTCGATCAAGAACCGGCGGATCGACCTGCTCGCCGGGGTGCAGGGCGAGCTGATCGGGCTGGCGATCGCGCAGAAGCGGTTCAACGACGCGGCCGAGGGCGAGGACCTGCGGCTGCGGGTGCTGATCGCCAACGCGGGCGCCAAGTTCCGCTACGCCGTGCACGTCGCCGAGCAGATCCGCGAGCGCGCCCTGGAGGACCGCTCCATCGTCGCGGTGGTCGGCTTCGAGCAGAGCCGCCGGCAGACGCAGGAGGCGATCAGGCTGCTGGCCAAGTCGGCGCTGCCGCTGGTCGGCACCGCCAACAGCTACGACAAGACGGCGCTGCTGGACGGCGACGCCGGCTACTCGCCCTACTACTTCCGGCTCGCGTCGCCGAACGCGCGCACCGCCGAGCACGCCGCGTACTGGGCGCGGCACGGCGACGTCGGCGGCCGCAAGGTGGACGACGCCGTCGTCATCTACGACGGCGACCCCGACGACCTCTACAGCCGGAACCTCGCCGCCGACTTCGAGAAGGCGTTCCGCCCCGCGAAGGCGCTCATGCGCCCGTACCGGAACCCCGGCGAGCTGAACAAGTCCGTCCGGGAGGCGTGCCAGGACCAGCCGGACATGTTCTACTACGCCGGACGTTCCGACGAGTTCCGCTCGTTCGTCAACGTCCTCGAACTGTCGTGCCCCAAGCGGCCGCTGGTGATGGCGGACGACGAGATCGCCAAGTACGTCAGCGACAACGCCGACGAGCTCGGCCGCAAGAACACCTTCGACCTGTACTTCACCCCGCTCGCCGCGCGGGAGGCGTGGACGTGGCGCTGGATCGGCGACCAGGCGCCGCAGACCTTCTACTCCGACTACGACCCGGCCGTCCGGGAGATGACCTCGGGGGACGACGCGTCCGGGCGGCGGCCGTCGATCACCCGCGCCGCGGTGAGCTACGACGCCGCCACCCTCGTCGCGACCGTGGCGAGCCGGGTGTACTGGCAGGAGAAGGCGCTGCCGTCCGCCGGGTCGGTGTTCGCGGCGCTGAACGACCCGGACCACGACGTCCTGCGCAACGGGGCGAGCGGCGTCATCCGGTTCGGCTCCCGCGCCGGCGGCCACCAGGTGGTCGACAAGCCGGTGCTGCTGGCGACGATCAAGCCGGACGGCACCACCGAGGTCAGGCAGATCTGCGGCCGCCTGATCGCGGGCGGGCAGGGCCGGGCGTCCTGCCCGCCCGGCGATGCCGGGACGGCGGCGGCCCAGTAGGGGCGAGGAGAAGCCAGAGGCCCCCGGGATCGTCCGGGGGCCTCGGCGGCGTCGTTGCGGGGGGATAGGGGGAATGGTGTCTCAGGCCGTGGGGGTGCCTCAGCCCTTGAGGACCTCGGCCGCTCCCGTGACCTCGCTGATCGCGCGGGTGCCGGGGCCGGTGTACTTGGCGCTCGGCCGGACGAGGCGCCCGGTGCGCTTCTGCTCCAGGATGTGCGCCGCCCAGCCGGCGGTGCGGCCGCAGGTGAACATGGCGGGCATCATCGCGGTCGGGACCTCGGCGAAGTCCAGGATGACCGCGGCCCAGAACTCGACGTTGGTCTCGATCGGACGGTCCGGACGGCGCTCGCGCAGCTCGGCGAGGGCGGCGTCCTCCAGGGCCTTGGCGGCCTCGAAGCGGGGGGCGTTCAGCTCCTTGGCGGTGCGGCGGAGCACGCGGGCGCGCGGGTCCTCGGCGCGGTACACGCGGTGGCCGAAGCCCATCAGCCGCTCGCCGGAGTCGAGGATGTCGGTGACGACCTTGCGGGCGTCGCCGAGCTGCTCGACCTTCTCGATCATCGGGAGCACGCGGGCCGGGGCGCCGCCGTGCAGCGGGCCCGACATGGCGCCGATGGCGCCGGACATGCTGGCCGCCACGTCCGCCCCGGTGGAGGCGATCACCCGCGCGGTGAAGGTGGAGGCGTTCATGCCGTGCTCGGCGGCGGAGACCCAGTAGGCGTCGATGGCCCGGACGTGCTGCGGGTCGGGCTCACCGCGCCAGCGGACCATGAACCGCTCGGTGATGGTCGCGGACTCGTCGATGCGGCGCTGCGGCACCATCGGCACGCCGACGCCGCGCGCGGACTGCGCGACGAACGACAGCGCCGTCACCGACACGCGGGCGAGGTCGGCGCGGGCCTCCTCGTCGGAGATGTCGAGCAGCGGCCGCATGCCGTAGGCGGTGGCGAGGGTGGGGAGGGCGCTCTGCACGTCCACCCGGACGTCGCCGGAGGTGACCGGGAGCAGGTGGGGGTCGGCGGGGGCCAGGCCGGGGGTGAAGCTGTCGTCCACCAGCAGGCCCCAGGCGTCGCCGAAGGAGACGCGGCCGACGAGTTCCTCGATGTCGACGCCCCGGTAGCGGAGGGCGCCGCCCTCCTTGTCCGGTTCGGCGATCTCGGTCTCGAAGGCCACGACCCCCTCGAGACCAGGTTTGAAGTCGGACATGTCGTCCTGCCTTTCGTCCCCAAGAGTGATAAGGCGGTGCCGTGCCATTGAACCCTGTCCGCCTTACTGACCAGTACCCAGGGGCCATGTGAGTTGCACAAGGCCCAGGTGAGAGGCTCTGACGCTGTGGATTCCGCAACGCCCGATCCCGCACGGCTCCGCAGATCCTACGAGGCGGGCGAATTGTCCGAGTCGGCGCTCCCCGCCGATCCGCTCGCGCTGTTCGCCGCGTGGTTCGCCGACGTGCACGCCGCCGGCCTCGCCGAGCCGAACGCGATGGTGCTCGCGACCGCGTCCGCCGACGCCGTCCCGAGCGCCCGGCTCGTGCTGCTCAAGGGGTACGGCCCGCAGGGTTTCCGGTTCTTCACGAACCTGATGTCCGACAAGGCGCGCGATCTCGCCGCGAACGCGCGCGCGGCGCTGGTGTTCCCCTGGCATCCGCTGTACCGGCAGGTGCGGGTCGCGGGTCCGGTGACCGAACTGTCGCGGGACGAGTCGGCCGCCTACTTCCGGACGCGCCCGTACGGGTCGCGGCTCGGCGCGTGGGCGAGCGAGCACCAGTCGGGCGTCATCCCCGGCCGGGAGGTGCTGGAGCGCGGCTACGCCGAGGCCGCCGCGCGCTGGCCGGATCCGGCCGCCGGGCAGCCGCCGGGGGCGCCGGACGGGGACGGCACCGACGTCGTCCCGCTGCCCGACTTCTGGGGCGGCTACCGCCTGGTCCCCGAGTCGATCGAGTTCTGGCAGGGCCGCCGGGACCGGCTGCACGACCGGATTCGTTACCGCCGCGAAGTATCTCCGGGGGGTGCGGAGGAGCCGGGGGAGTGGACGGCGGAGAGACTGTCCCCGTGACATCGGAACAGCAGCCACCCCCCGCCGACACTCCTGACACCGCCGAGCGCTCCGGCACGGGCGCGGCATCCGGAGAGGAGCCGGCGGAACCCGGGGAACCCGCGAAACCCGGCGAGCGGGCGGGGCCGGAGGAGCCACCCGCGCCGCGGCCGGGCGCCCGCGGCAGGCTGCGGCGGCTGGCGATCGACGTCCGGCCGCTGCGGCGGCCGGAGTACCGGCGGCTGTGGCTCGGGCAGGGCGTGTCGTTCGTCGGGTTCCAGGTCACCGCCGTCGCCGTGCCCGTCCAGGTGTACGACATGACGCGGTCGTCGCTGTGGGTCGGCGTGCTCGGCTTCGTCAACCTCGTCCCGCTGATCGTGTTCGGGCTGTGGGGCGGCGCGATCGCCGACCACATGGACCGGCGCCGGCTGCTGTTCGCGTCGTCCTGCGTGATGTGGGCGGCGACGCTGCTGCTGCTCGTCCAGGCGCTGCTCGGCGTCGAGAGCCTCACCCTGATCATGGCGGTGGTGGCGGTCCAGGCGATGGGGTTCGCGGTGGCCTCGCCGACCCGCAGCGCGATCATCCCCCGGCTGGTGGACCGGGACCTCGTCCCGGCGGCCAACACCCTCAACTTCACCGCCAGCCAGTTCGGGATGCTCGCCGGGCCGCTGTTCGCCGGCGTGCTGCTGGCGCACTGGCACTACGCGGCGGCCTACGCGCTGGACGCCGTGCTGTTCACCGTCGTCCTCTACGCGGCGCTGCGGCTGCCGCCGATCCCGCCGCTCGGCGACGTCACCGGCTCGCCGGGCCTGCGGTCGGTGATCGACGGGCTGAGCTACCTGGCGACGCAGCCGGTGCTGCTGATGTCGTTCGTCGTGGACATCATCGCGATGGCGATCGCGATGCCGCGCGCGCTGTTCCCCGAGGTGGCGGAGACCCGGTTCGGCGGGGAGGGCGCGGTCGGCTGGCTGTTCGCCGCGATCGCGATCGGCGCGTTCCTCGGCGGGCTGTCGTCCGGCTGGATCGGGCGGGTCCACCGGCAGGGATTCGCCCTCGTGGCCTCCATCGTGGTGTGGGGGCTGGCCGTGGCGGCGGCCGGGCTCGCCGGTTCGCTGTGGCTCGCGGTGGCGCTGCTCGCCGTGGGCGGCGCGGCCGACCTGGTGTCGGCGGTCTTCCGCCAGTCGATGCTCCAGACGTACGCGCCGGACAAGCTGCGCGGCCGGCTCCAGGGCGTGTTCACCGTGGTCGTCGCGGGCGGCCCCCGGCTCGGGGACGTGCGGGCGGGCGCGACCGCGAGCGTCGCCGGCGCGACCGCGTCGTGGGTGGGCGGCGGCCTGGCCTGCGCGGCGCTGGTGGTCGTCGCGGCGGTCGCCGTCCCGGCGCTCGTCCGCTACGACACCCGCACGGCCGAGGCGGTCACGGTCGAGCCCTGACCCCGCGGCCCGGCGGGCTCAGCCGAGCGCGGACGCGACGATCTTCAGGTCGTCCAGGAGGCCCGCGTAGACGGCGTCGCGGTCCTCGGCGCGCAGCACGGCGGACGGGTGGATCGTCGCGAGCAGCCGCGTGTCGGCCTCCTCCGGCGGCGCGTCGCCGAGCTCGCGCCCGGCGGCCGGGGTGCCGATCGTCTCCAGGTCGGGCAGCGCCATCAGGCGCCCGCGCTGCTTCGTCACCCGGAACGACGAGCCGAGCAGCGCCTTGCCCGCCGTGGCGCCGAGCACGACGACGACGTCCGGTTCCAGGATCCGCAGCTCGGCCAGCAGCCAGGGGCGGCACGCGCGCATCTCCCCGGCGTTCGGCGTCTCGTGGATGCGCCGCTTGCCGGCCGCCTGCCGCTTGAACTTGAAGTGCTTGACGGCGTTGGTGACGTAGACGTCGCCGCGCTCGATCCCGGCCTCCTCCAGCGCCCGGTCGAGGACGCGTCCGGCGGGGCCGACGAACGGGCGGCCCTTGCGGTCCTCCTGGTCGCCGGGCTGCTCGCCGACGAGCACGACCCGGCCGCCCGGCGAGCCCTCGCCGAAGACGGTCTGGGTGGCGTCCGCGTAGAGGCCGCAGCCCCGGCAGCCGCCCGCCGCGCGGCGCAGGGCGCCGAGATCGCCGCGCTCCTCGGGCGTGCGGGGCAGGAACGGTTCCGCGTCCTGGGAAGGTTTCGCGTTCATCTTGCGTTCCCCTTACCCGGCTTCAGGGGGATATTCGCGGGGCCCGGCGGGGCCGTGCCCGAGCAAGTAGACTCCTGCCCATAAGACTGGAGGGAGCTGTGACCTCACACGGCCTTATCGATACCACGGAGATGTACCTCCGGACGGTTTTCGAGCTCGAAGAGGAGGGGATCATTCCCCTTCGCGCGCGCATCGCGGAGCGGCTCTCCCAGAGCGGCCCGACGGTGAGCCAGACGGTCGCGCGGATGGAGCGCGACGGCCTGCTCAGGGTCGAGGGCGATCGGCATCTCGCACTGACCGAAAGCGGTCGCGGTCTCGCCACGCGCGTCATGCGCAAGCACCGGCTGGCCGAGTGCCTGCTGGTCAACGTCATCGGCCTGCCCTGGGAGGACGTCCACATCGAGGCGTGCCGCTGGGAGCACGTGATGTCGGAGGACGTCGAGCGCCGCCTGGTCGCGCTGCTGGACAACCCGACCACCTGCCCGCACGGCAACCCGATCCCCGGTCTGGACGAACTCGGCGGCCACGGCGAGGACGGCGACCCCGCGCCGCTGTCGGTGATGACCGCCGTCGCGAGCCCCGGCGGCTCGGGCGCGGTGATCCGGCGGATCAGCGAGCAGGTGCAGAGCGACAGCGACCTGATGCTTAGACTCAAGCAGATAGGGATACAACCGGGACGAGAGGTGATTCTCCGGGCGACCGATGACGGGGTACGGGTGATCAGTGACGACGAGGACGAGGGGCCCGCGACAGAGCTGCCGCGCGACATCGCCGAACACGTCTTCGTCAGCAGGCGCTGACACGATCGGCGTGCGAGCACCGGTTCCGACGGTCTATACCGAAGATCTCCATACCATCGCGCCTTTCGGGCGTATCCCGGCGCCGGGTTCGTCGTTCAATACGACGAGACGAACTCATGCGCCGGCCGTACCGCCACGCCCGGTGAACAGCAGGCCGGGGACGGCGGCCGCCGGCAGGATCGGGATGGGGAGATGAACCACTGGGGGGAAGCGCCTGACGAGGCGCGTCTGCCACCCGAGACCGTCCTCGGCCAGATGGAGATGGCGGTCATCGTCTGCGACCGCTTCAGCAACGTCATCTACGGCAACGCGTTCGCGCGGCAGCTGTTCGGGTTCGGCGGCGACGAGATCATCGGGCACTCCATCCTGTCCCTGGGCATCGCCGAGGAGGACCACGAGCAGGCGACCGAGCTCGCCAAGCACGTCCTCAAGGGCGGCGTGTGGGAGGGCACCTTCTGCAACCTGCGCGCGGACGGCACCACCGTCTACACGCGGGCGCACGCGGTGCCGCTGCGGCACCCGTCCGGCGCGGTCGACGGCGTGGTCATCTTCGCGCGCGAGGCGCTCCGCTCCAACCAGCGCGAGCAGGAGCGCTACGGGCTGATGGAGCGGATCGGCGAGCGGCTCGCCGGGTCGCTGGAGCTGGAGAGCACGCTGCGCCGCGTCGCCGACACGCTCGTCCCGCAGTTCGCCGACCACTGCTTCATCGACCTCTACAGCGGCGACCGGCTGTACCGGCGGGTGTCGCGGCACGCCGGCGACTGGGAGCCGCCGCCCGGCACCTGGGCGGAGGTCGGCGAGCCGGTCTCCTACCCGCCCGGCCACTTCAGCGCCAAGGCGATGGACCGGCGCGACGCCGTCCTCGTCGAGGACATGATCCAGCACCGGTTCGCGGCGCCGACCGAGTCGTCCCGGCGGCTCGGCGTCGAGATGGGCATCACCTCGGTGATCTCCGCGCCGCTGCTGGTGCGCGGCGAGCTGCTCGGCGTGATGAGCCTCGCGCTGTCGAACCTGTCCAAGCGGCCCGACCCGCACTACGACGGGTTCGACCGCGACCTGCTCGGCGCGATCGCCAGCCGGGTCGCGCTGGCCGTCGACAACGCGCTGCTGTTCGAGGAGGAGCGCGACACCGCGCTCGCGTTCCAGAAGCACCTGCTGCCCGGCGACCGGCCGCCCCACTTGGACGGCCTGCAGATCGCCTGGCGGTACGAGCCGGCCCGGCCGCTGGAGTCGCACGGGCACGGCATCCAGACGCAGGTCGGCGGCGACTGGTACGACGTCATCCCGCTCTCGGCGGGGCGCGTCGGCCTCGTCATCGGCGACGTCGAGGGGCGCGGGGCGCGCGCCGCCGCCGTCATGGGCCAGCTGCGCGCCGCGCTGCGCGCCTTCGCGCAGGACGACAAGCCGCCCGCCGACATACTGCGCAAGCTGGACGAGTGGGTCCGCACGATGACGCGCCCGGAGCGGATGCGCTCGGGGTGGAACAGCGACGACCTCGTCCGGCCGCCGCTCGTGTCCTGCACGTACTTCGTGTACGACGCCTGGTCGCGGGTGCTGGAGTTCGCCAACGCCGGGCACGACCCGCCCCTGCTCGTCGTCGACGGCGAGGTCCGGGAGCTGGAGTTCGAGAGCGAAGGCGGCATGCTCGGCCTGCGCGCCCCCGGCATGGGCGGGGAGATCCTCTTCAACGAGGAGACGACCGAGCTGAAGCCGGGCTCGACGCTCGTGCTCTACACCGACGGCCTCATCGACCGGCGGCCCAAGGACGACGGCGACTACTACACCCGCGAGGAGTCGCGGGAGATGGTCCGCGCCGCCGTCGCGAAGGCCGCGGGCGGCGGTGTCGAGGCGGTCGCCAACGCCGCCTACGACGCGGTGCCCGGCGACATCGACGACGACGTCGCGATCGTGGTGATCCGCACCGCGGGCGACGAGCTGGGCGTGGCGGAGCGCAGCTTCACCGCCGAGCCGATCATGGTGTCGGAGGCGCGCCGGATGGCCGCCGACACCTTCGCGGACTGGGGGATGCTCGACGAGCAGGCCGAGCTCGCGTGCCTGCTGGTCTCCGAGGTCGTCACGAACGTCGTCCTGCACGCCACGACCACGCCGACGCCGCGCCGCGAGATGGTCGTCCCGGTCGCGGCCGGGCCGCCCGGCCGCGGCGGCGAGCCGCTCGGCGCGCCGCCGCCCGTCCAGTTCAACACCGAGTTCGGTACCGGGCTGGAGGGCGACCCGTTCGAGGGCGGCGCGTTCGACGAGGACGACTGGAACCTCGGCGCCGACCTCGGCCGCCGCGAGCCGCCGACCAAGGAGTTCCGGCTCCGGCTGCGGCGCGGCCACGACATGGTGTGGGTCGAGGTGTTCGACTCCGACATGCGGCTGCCGCGCATCCGCAGCGCCGGCGAGACCGACGAGGGCGGCCGCGGCCTCTACCTGGTCGACCAGCTCGCCACCCGGTGGGGCGCCCGGCCCACGGCCGATGGCAAGGCCGTCTGGTTCGAGCTGCCGCTGACGCCGTAGCGATGCGCGCCTGGGTGGTGGAGCGGCCGTCCCCGATCGCGTCGGGGCCGCTGCACCGCGCCGACCGCGAGGTGCCCTCGCCCGGCCCGGGCGAGCTGCTGGTCCGGGTGCTGGCGTGCGGCGTCTGCCGCACCGACCTGCACGTCGCGGAGGGCGATCTGCCCGTCCACCTGCCGGGGGTGACGCCCGGCCACGAGATCGTCGGCGAGGTCGCCGACGCGGGTCCCGGCTGCCTGCACCGTCCCGGCGACCGGGTCGGGGTGGCGTGGCTGCGCGGGACGTGCGGCGCCTGCCGGTTCTGCCGCCGCGGCGCCGAGAACCTTTGCCCGGCGTCGGTCTACACCGGCTGGGACGCGCACGGCGGCTACGCCGAGTACGCGACGGCCGTCGACGCCTACACCTACGCGCTGCCGCCCGAGCTGGACGACGTCCGCGCCGCGCCGCTGCTGTGCGCGGGCATCATCGGCTACCGGGCGCTGCGCCGCGCCGCCCTGCCGCCGGGCGGGCGGCTCGGCATCTGGGGGTTCGGCGGCTCCGCGCACCTGGCCGCGCAGGTGGCCCTCGCCGAGGGCGCCGACGTGCACGTCTTCACCCGCAGCCCGGCCGCGCGGGAGCTGGCCCGCGAGCTCGGGGCGTCCTGGGCGGGCGACTCCTTCGACACGGCGCCCGCTCTGCTCGACGCGGCGATCGTCTTCGCCCCGGCGGGGGAGCTGGTGCCCGCCGCGCTGGAGCGCCTCGACCGGGGCGGGACGTGCGCGGTCGCCGGCATCCACCTCAGCGACATCCCGGTGCTCGACTACCAGCGGCACCTGTTCCAGGAGCGGCAGGTCCGGTCGGTGACGGCGAACACGCGCGCGGACGGGGAGGAGTTCCTGACGCTGGCCGCGCGGCTGGACGTCGCCGTCACGACGCACGCCTACGGGCTGGACGAGGCCGACCGTGCGCTGGCCGACCTCGCCGCCGACCGGTTCACGGGAGCGGCCGTCCTCGTTCCGTAGGGCTCAGACGCGCGGGGGTCAGCGGATCGGTTCGGCGGCGACGTGCGCCCAGGTCTGGGTGAACCACAGCTCGCCGCCGATGACGCGCGGCTTCGCGCCGGTCTTGGGGCCGCCGTCCACCTCGTCCAGCAGGGCCTCGCGGATGCGGTCGGCCGCCGCCTCGTCGCGGGCGCCGGCGAGCCACGGCTCGATGGGGCGCTCCACGGTGAACACGTCCAGCCGGCGGATGCTGCCGCCCGCCGAGGTGATCATCTCGGTGAGCCGGGCGATGGACGGGGTGCCGGGGTGGTCGGGGTCGCGGAGCCGCTCGATGCGGTCGCGCTCGGGGCCGGCGAGGTTGCCGCGGACGAGGTCGGCGACGACGACCCGCCCGTCCGGGCTGCAGACCCGCAGCAGCTCGCGCAGCACGCCGTCGGGGTCGCCCAGGGTGTAGAGCGAGAACCGGGCGGTGACGAGGGAGAACGCGTTGTCGCGGTAGGGCAGCGCGGTGGCGTCGGCCTTGATCGTCGGACGGTCGGGGCCGGTCGGGTGGGGCCGGCGGTCCTCGCGGGTCGCGGCGGCGGGGAGCGGGGCGCCGTCCGGCCGGTCGTCCGGGCCGCCGTCGCCGGTGATGCGGACGGGGCCGGTGCCGAATTCCACCGTGGACATCCGCCCGGACGCGCCGGGGCGCGCCGGCGGCTCGGGCATCGCGTCGACCGCGGTGACGTGCGCCACCCGGGGGGCGAGCGCGGCGGGCATCGGGCCGCGGCCCCGCGCGACGTCCAGGCAGACGTCGTCGCGGCCGGGTTCGACGAACTCCAGCAGGCGCCTCAGATGCGGGGCGATCGTGCCGCCGCTGCGCTGGACGGCGGGCGCCGGTTGCGGCACTGGTGCACTCCCTCGGCTCGGGCCGGCTCCCCTGGTCGGGTTTCGCCGGGCGGGGCGTGAAGCCGGGTTTCGTCAGATATGACTCACCGCCGGGGGTGGAAGTTCGCACCGCCGCCGGAGATTTCCGCGCCCCGGATCATCCGCGCAGGTGCTGCCCGTACAGCGAGAGCACGACCAGCACGAACACGATGATCACGGAGACGCGGGTGGGCATGGGCACGCGCATCCGCACCGCGGCCCAGCGCACGCAGAACGCGGCGAGCAGCGACACGACGACGAGGGCGATGATGCCTTCCATGGGGTCACCTTCCAAGCGCGGGGGAGTGCCGCCTCACAGCACGATAGACGTGTAAGGAAGTGCTTACCCGCCGGTCTGACCGGGAGCCGGTACCGCTAATCTCGCCTTTGTGGCAGATGTGAAGGAAGTAGACGGCCGGGAGAAGCTCGACGCCATGGCGACGAACCTGGCGCGCGGGCGGGTCGCCCTCGGGATCGCGGCGTTCGCGGCGCCGAAGCTGACGGTGAAGCTGATGGGTCTGGGCGGCGGCGCCGACCCGGGCCGCGACTACGTGGTGCGGATGTTCGCCGCGCGGGAGATCGCCCTCGGCGCCGGCTACCTGCTCAGCGACGACTCCGGGCGCAGGCTGTGGGCGCGGCTCGGGCTCGCGGTCGACTCGCTCGACGTCGTCAACGGGCTGAAGACGCGCAAGGCGCTCCCGCTGTGGGTCACCGCGGGGGCCGTGGGCGTCGCCGGGGCCGCCGCCGGGATCGGCGCCGCGAAAGTCGGCACCGACCTGGTGCGCTGAACTGGTGCGCTGAGATCGTGCGGTAATAGCGCGCGCTGACGTTCCGTCCGGGGCCGGGTGATCCTGTCCGGCCCCTGGGTAGATGTCCCCCGCAGCGGATCTCGGCGGGGGGCGGGGCATGACGACGGCGGCGGAAGAGGCGCGGGACGAGCGGGCCATGCCCAAGGGCCGCGACCTCTATGTGATCCTCGGCGCCCTCATGCTCGCCATGCTGCTCGCCGCGCTCGACCAGACGATCGTGTCGACGGCGCTGCCGACGATCGTCAGCGACCTCGGCGGGCTCAACCACCTGTCCTGGGTCGTGACGGCGTACCTGCTCGCCTCGACGGCCTCGACGCCGCTGTGGGGCAAGCTCGGCGACCAGTACGGGCGCAAGCGGCTGTTCCAGACGTCCATCGTCATCTTCCTGATCGGCTCGGCGCTGTGCGGCCTGTCCCGGGACATGTTCGAGCTGATCGTGTTCCGCGCCATCCAGGGGCTCGGCGGCGGCGGGCTGATGGTGCTCGTCGTCGCGATCGTCGGGGACGTGGTGCCGCCCCGCGAGCGCGGCCGGTACCAGGGGCTGTTCGGCGCGGTGTTCGGCGTGTCCAGCGTGTGCGGGCCGCTGCTCGGCGGCTGGTTCGTCGACAACCTGTCGTGGCGCTGGGTGTTCTACATCAACATCCCCATCGGCATCGTCGCGCTGATCGTGATCGCGGCCGTCCTGCACGCGACGGGGGAGCGGGAGCGGCACCGCATCGACTACCTCGGGACGCTGCTCATCGTCGGCTGGGCGGTCGGGCTCGTGCTGATGACCACCTGGGGCGGGACGCAATACGCCTGGTCGTCCGCGCCGATCATCGGCCTCGCCGTCGGGTCGGTGGCGCTGATCGTGGTGTGGCTGCTGGTCGAGCGGCGCGCCGCCGAGCCGATCATGCCGCCGGCGCTGCTGGCGAACCCGGTGTTCGCGCTGGGCGCGGCGATCAGCTTCGCGGTCGGGTTCGCGATGTTCGGCGCGCTGACGTTCCTGCCCATCTTCCTGCAGGTGGTGCACGGGGTGTCGCCGACGCTGTCGGGGGTCTACCTGCTGCCGATGATGCTCGGCATGCTGGTCAGCTCGATCGGCTCCGGGCAGCTGATCACCCACTTCGGCCGCTACAAGATCTATCCGGTGGTCGGCACGCCGCTGATCGCGCTGGCGCTGTGGCTGTGCTCGGGGCTGAGCGAGACCTCGTCCACGCTGTCGATGAGCCTGCGGTTCGCGCTGCTCGGCTTCGGGCTGGGCCTGGTGCTGCAGGTGCTCGTCATCGCCGTCCAGAACGCGGTGTCGTACCAGGACCTGGGGTCGGCCACGTCCGGGGTCACGTTCTTCCGGCAGATCGGCGGATCGTTCGGCGTCGCGGTGTTCGGGTCCATCTTCAGCAACCAGCTCGCCACGCACGTCGGCGGCCTGGCGCGGATCCTGCCGCCGGGGTTCGACCCTGCGGCCGTCCAGGGGAACCCCCAGCTGCTCGACCGGTTTCCAGGCGAGGTCAAGCAGGCCGTCCTGCACGCCTACGCGCAGTCGATCGACTCGGTGTTCCTTTGGGCCGTGCCCGTGGCGTCTGTCGCGTTCGTGCTGACGTGGTTCTTGCGCGAAGTCCCGCTGCGGGCGACGTCGCAGACGCGCGACTACGGCGAAGGGTTCGGTGCGGCGCCGACCGTCCGTTCGTCCAGGCACGAGATAGAGCGCGCCTTGAGCGAACTCATGCGCAAGGACCCGAAGGCGGCCGAACTGTACGACCGGCTGGCGGTGCTCTGCGGGGTGGACCTGCCGGCGGGCAGCGTATGGGCGCTGTGCCGCATCGCCAAGGACGGCACCGTCGGACGGCAGGAGCTCGCGGAGCGCGCCGGGGTCACCATCGAGCTCGGCCGCCCGTACGTCGACCGGCTGGTCGCCGCCGGGTACGTCGAGCGGAGCGAAACGACCCTCACCATCACCACATCCGGCCAGGCCGTCGCCGAGCGCCTCTTCGACGCCCGCCGCGCGGGCCTCGCCCGGCACGTGGACGGCTGGGAGCCCGAGGAGCATCCGGAGCTGGCCGACCTGCTGACGAGGCTGGCGCACGCGTCCGTCGGCGACGACGAGGACGGCGAGATCCTGCGCCGCCCGCCCGCCGCCGCCGTCCGCGAGAGCTAGCCCCGCGGCGGCGCGGGGGCCGGAGACTCAGCTCACATGGCGTTGCGCCATGATGGATGTAATCTCATACTGACTAACCGAATCTCACTCGGTTTCGGGACGGAACCCCACAACTTGGAGGCGCAGTGGCCGAGGCGTACATCGTCGGCGCGGTCCGTACCCCCGTCGGTACCAAGAAGGGCGCCCTGAAGGACGTCCACCCCGCCGACCTCGGGGCCCACGTGCTCAAGGAGCTCGTGAACCGCACCGGCGTCGACCCTTCCGCGGTCGAGGACAACATCATGGGCTGCGTCATGCAGGTCGGCCCGCAGGCCCTCGACGTCGCGCGCACCGCGTGGCTGTCGGCCGGGCTGCCGGACACCGTGCCCGGCGTGACCATCGACCGCCAGTGCGGGTCGTCCCAGCAGGCGATCCACTTCGCCGCGCAGGGCGTCCTGTCCGGCACCCAGGACCTGGTCGTCGCCTCCGGCGTCGAGCAGATGGCCAAGGTGCCGATGGGCTCCAGCATCGTCCAGGGGATGGACTTCCCGTACGGCGAGGGCTGGGCCGAGCGGTACGGCATGCAGGAGATCTCCCAGTTCCGCGGCGCGGAGCTGATGGCGGAGAAGTGGGGCTTCACCCGCGAGGACCTGGAGAAGTTCGCGCTGGAGAGCCACCAGCGCGCCGCCAAGGCCATCGAGGCCGGCTACTTCGACCGGGAGATCGCGCCGCTCGCCGGCCTGTCCCAGGACGAGGGCGCCCGCCCCGACACCACGCTGGAGAAGATGGCGGGCCTGAAGGTCCTGCGCGAGGGCGGCGTCATCACCGCGGCCGTCGCCTCGCAGATCTCCATCGGCGCGTCCGCGCTGCTCATCGCGTCCGAGGAGGCCGTCAAGCGGCACAACCTGACGCCGCGCGCCCGGATCCACACCCTCGCGGTGTGCGGCTCCGACCCGGTCTACATGCTGACCGGCCCGATCCCGGCGACCGAGAAGGCCCTCGCCAAGTCCGGCCTGAAGATCGACGACATCGACGTCTTCGAGGTCAACGAGGCGTTCGCCCCGGTCCCGATGGCGTGGGCGGCCGACACCGGCGCCTCGCTGGAGAAGACCAACCCCAACGGCGGCGCCATCGCGCTCGGCCACCCGCTCGGCGCCACCGGCGGCGTGCTGATGACCAAGCTGCTGCACGAGCTGGAGCGCACCGGCGGCCGCTACGGCCTGCAGACCATGTGCGAGGGCGGCGGCCAGGCCAACGCCACGATCATCGAGCGTCTCTGACGCCACCGCCGAGCGTCTGCGGCGATCTCGCCGCGTAGTCTGCCCCTGGAGCCCCGCTCCGGGGGCGGACGCCGTTTCCGACCGGGATGAGGGGCATGTACGAGACGATCATCTACACGGTGGACGAGCGGATCGCGCGGATCACGCTGAACCGGCCGGAGGCGCGCAACTCGCTCAGCGATCAGATGATCGACGAGCTGCTCGACGCGTTCGACCGGGCCAAGGCGGACTCCGGCGTCCGGGTGATCGTCCTGACCGGCGCCGGCGACCGGGCCTTCTGCGCGGGCGCCGACCTCGGCGGCCTCGGGCGGGCCCAGGCGGACGGCCGCTCGGTCGCCGACGCCTCCGCCGTGCGCGAGAGCGCCCCGTTCCGGCTGTTCACGGCGTTCCCGAAGCTCGGCAAGCCGATCATCGCGCGGCTCGCCGGGCACGCCGTCGCGGGCGGCCTCGGCCTCGCCGCCGCCTGCGACCTGGTGATCGCCGCCGACGATGTGAAGCTCGCCACCCCCGAGGTCAACGTCGGGCTCTGGCCCATGATGATCATGGCGATCATCAACCGGAACGTCGCGCCCAAGCACGCGTTCAAGCTCTACTACACCGGCGCCCGCGTCACCGCCGCCGAGGGCCGCGAGATCGGCCTGGTCACCGAGGTCGTCCCGCGCGCCGAGCTGGACGCCCGGGTGGACGAGCTGGCCCGCACCATCGCGGCCAAGAGCCCCCTCGGCCTGCGCCGCGGCCGCGACGCCTTCTTCGCGATCGAAGGCCGCCCGCTCGACGACCAGGTGGCCCACCTGCTGGGCGAGCTGGTCGAGCTGGCCGCCACGGAGGACGCCAAGGAGGGCATCACGGCCTTCCTGGAGAACCGCTCCCCGGACTTCCAGGGCCGCTGACCGCCCGGAACACCGGGCCGCCGACTGTCGGTGGGCGTCCCTAGGGTCGCCTGCATGGATCTTCGACTTTCGGGACGGCGGGCACTGGTCACGGCGAGCAGCGGCGGCATCGGGGCGGCGGTGGCCGGGCGGCTGGCCGCCGAGGGCTGCGCGGTGCTGGTGCACGGCCGGGACGAGGCGCGCGCGACGGAGGTCGCGGACGCCGTGCGCGCCGCCGGTGGCGAGGCCGGGGTGGTGCTGGGCGACCTCACCGACGACGCGGCCGCCGCCGAGGTGGCCGAGCGGGCCCGGCGGTGGGGCGCGGACATCCTCGTCAACAACGCCGGGCCGGTCGCCGAGCACGACTGGGACACCGCCGACCCCGCGGTCTGGCTCGACACCGTCAACGGCAACGTCGTCTCGGCGGTGCGGCTGATCCGCGTCCTCACGCCGCCGATGCGCGAGCGCGGCTGGGGGCGGGTGATCAACGTCGGGAGCCGCCTGGCGACCGCGCCGCAGCCGAACCTGGTCGACTATTCCGCCGCGAAGGCCGCCGTGGTCAACATGACCACCAGCCTCGCCCGGCACCTCGCCGGGTCGGGCGTCACGGCGAACACCGTCAGCCCCGGTGTGGTCGTCACGGCGGGCATGCGGCGGCTGTTCGAGGACCGGGCGGCGGCGCAGGGCCGTCCCGCGCCGTGGGAGGAGCTGGAGCCGGAGATCCTCGCCGGTTACGCGGCCAATCCCAGCGGGCGGTTCGGCACCGAGGACGACATCGCCGCCGCCGTCGCGTTCCTCGCCAGCCCGCTGGCCGGTTACGTCAACGGCATCGACCTCCGTGTGGACGGCGGTATCACCGGTGTCCCGTAGGCGCGGCCGACTGTCCGGGTGTGGCAGCGAGGTTGCCCCGGTCTTGATCATTCCTTGAGACTGGGAGGCCGCCCCCCGAAGGAGAGCGACCGAGCGTGCGTCGTCCCAAGCTTCCCGGCCTCCGCACCGTCGCGGGCCGAGTCCTGGCCCTGTCCGCCCTGGCGCTGGTGGCGCTCGGCGTCCTGGTCGCCGTGCTGACCGCCGGGGCCGGGCACGCCCGCGACGGGCTCCAGGCGCTCGGCCACCGGGAGGGCCCCATGGTCGTCGCCACCAGCGACATGTACCTCGCCCTCAGCGACATGGACGCGCACGTCACGAACGTGCTGCTGACCGGCGGCGAGGACGGCTGGCTGTGCGACCCCGAGGACGCGGCCGCCGCCTGCGAGCGGAGCGGGGAGCGGCAGGCGTACGACATCCGCCGCGAGGACGCGCAGCGGGCCGCGCTGCAGGCGGCCCTGCTCGCGCGGGACGAGCCGGGGCGGCAGCAGACCGTCCAGTCGGTGCTGGACGGCCTGCACACCTACGACCAGCACGTCCGGGCGGCGATGGAGGCCGGGCGGCGGCGGGCGGCCCCGACCGCCGCGCTGCCGCCGGACGGCGTCCGGCAGTACCGGGCGGCGACCGAGTTGATGACGCGGGACCTGCTGCCGAAGGCGTACAACCTCACGCTGGACGGCGCGGCGGACGTCGACACCGCCTACCGGGACGAGCACGCCGCCGTCGGCGCGGGCCGGTACCTGGTCCTCGGCGCCGGGATCGCGCTGCTCGCCGCGCTGGGCGCTCTCCAGGTGTACCTGGCGCGGCGGTTCCGGCGGCTGCTGAGCCTGCCGCTCGCCGCCGCGCTCGTCGGGGCGCTGGTGCTGACGGTGTCGGGCGCGTCCCTGATGGCCACGGAGGCCGACCACCTGCGGGCGGCGAAGACGGCGGGCTTCGACCCCGTCCTCACCCTCACGCGCGCCCGCGCGATCGGGAAGGGCCTCGACACCGACCGGGCCCGCCAACTCCTGGACCCGGACCAGGCCGACCGCTACGACCAGATGTACCTGGAGAAGTCCCAGACGATCCTCTACATCAGCGGCGCGACGAGCCTCGCCGCCTACTACCGCGAACTGGACGA
Organism: Actinomadura sp. NPDC049382; assembly: GCF_040677125.1. Classification (NCBI taxonomy): domain Bacteria; kingdom Bacillati; phylum Actinomycetota; class Actinomycetes; order Streptosporangiales; family Thermomonosporaceae; genus Actinomadura; species Actinomadura sp. NPDC049382. The sequence goes on along the minus strand of NZ_JBFARO010000009.1, from coordinate 123,852 downwards.
GCGCCTGGCAGGCACCAAGCGGACCGTCGACTTCGGCGGGTTCTACGGCACCCGCGCACGCACCGCCGCGGACACGCGCGCGCTCCTGGACAGCTACCGCAAGTACCAGGACCACGACCGGACCGTCCGGACCCTCGCCGAGAGCGGGCAGCGCGCCGCCGCCGTCCGCGCGCACCTGGACCCGCGGTGGACGCCCCTGCCCCACCCCGTGTTCCGGGCGCACGACCAGGAGCTGGACGCCCGGATCAGCCACCACGACTTCCTCCGCACCCGCCGTGTGGCCGACGGCGACCGGGCCGTGGAGCCGTGGGACTGGCTGCCGCCCATCGCGGCGCTGGCCCTCGCCGCCCTGATCGCGGCCGGCGTCTGGCCGCGCCTGTCGGAATACCGCTGACACCGAGAGACGGGAGCCCTCCGTGCACGCCGCCCGCAGCACGCTCACCCTCGCCGCCACGACCGCCCTGGCCGGGCTGGCCGTGCTGATCCTGGCGGCGACCGTGGTGGCGGCGCCGCTGGTGGGCGGCGCCGACGAGCAGCCGTCCATCACCGACCGGGAGACCCTGGTCATCGGGGTCAACGACGACCGGCCCGGCCTCGCCCTGAAAGGCCCGGACGGCTCGCTCAAGGGCTTCGACATCGATGTCGCGACCTACGTTGCCGGACGGCTGGGCGTCGCGCCGAAGGACCTGACCTTCAAGCCGCTGTCCTCCCAGCGGAACGAGCGGGAGAGAGCCTTGAGGGACGGCAAGGTCGACATGGTGATCGCGACGTACTCCATCACGCCCGAACGCAAGGCCGAGGTCACCTTCGCCGGGCCGTACTACGTCGCGCACCAGGACATCCTCGTCCGGCAGGGGGACCGCTCCATCAGCGGCGTGCGCGACCTGCGGGGCAAGCGGCTCTGCTGGGTCGGGGGGTCCAACTCCTGGCGCCGGGTGACCGAGGAGCGCAAGGTTCCCGCCGTGCTCGATCCGAAGCCCGCGCCCTCCTACGCCAAGTGCGTCGAACAGTTGGCGGACGGAAAGCTGGACGCCGTCTCCACCGACGACCTGATCCTCGCCGGATACGCGGCCGTGCCCGGCTCCGGCGTCACCGTGGTCAATGCGCCGTTCTCCGACGAGCGCTACGGCATCGGCCTCCGCAAGGGCGACGTGAACGGCTGCCGCGAGGTCAATCGGATCCTGACCGGCATGTACCAGAACGGCGCCGCCGAGACGCTCCTCGACCAGTGGTTCTCCACGTCCGGCCTCGATATCGCCATCACCGTCCCCCAGTTCGAGGGCTGCTCCTGAGAGCGCCGCTGCGATGACCGATCCCGGCCCCGACCCGCGGTTCGGGGAGCTGAGCGAGGCCGAACGAGGGCTCCTCGAAGCCGTCGCCACCGGCGCGTGGGCCGACGTCCGAGACGGCGGGACGGACGCCGACCGGCGGGTGCGCGCCGCCCTGCTGGCCGAGTTGCTGACGGGCGAGCGGGCACCGGAGGGACGGCGGCCGAGGGCGTTGAAGCTGCGCGGCGCGCGCATCGCCGGCGCGCTCGACCTGGAGGCGGCCGAGCTGGCGTGCCCGCTGCTGCTGGACGACTGCCGCTTCGACGAGCCGCTCGTCCTCAGTGAGGCGACCGCGCCGTCCGTGCGGCTGCCCGGCTGCCGCGTCCCCGCGCTCATCGCCGACCAACTGCGGACCACCGGAAACCTGGAGCTGAACCGAGGCTTCACGGCTGAGCGGATCCACCTCGCGGGCGCCGACATCGGCGGGACGCTCGATCTGAGCGATGCCGTCCTGCGCGCCCCAGGTACTCCTGCCCTGGCCGCCGATGGGCTTACGGTCGCGCGAGACATGGCCTGCCGGGGCCTCACCGTCCATGGCGAGGTGCACCTGCGCGGAGCCGCGATCGACGGCACCTTGTCCTTGGACGGAGCCCACCTGGACGCGCCTGGTGCCGCCGCGCTGGCCGCCGCCCGCCTCAAGGTCGGCCACGACGCCTTCTGCAGCGACCTGTCCGCGGACGGGGAAGTGAGGCTCCCGGGGGCGCGCATTGGCGGCAGGCTCGATCTGACCCGCGCGCGCCTGGCCAATCCGGGCGCTGCTGCGCTTACCGCCGACCGGCTCGCCGTCGATGACGGTGTGCTGGCCGAGGGCCTGACGTCCGACGGGGAGGTCCGGCTCGCCGGCGCCCGCGTCGGCGGGACGCTGGTCCTGGCAGCCGCCCACCTGTCCAACCCGGGCGCGCGGGCGCTGAACGGCGAAGGGCTCGTCGTCGACCAGGACGTCCACGCGACCGGCGGCTTCCGTGCCGAGGGCGAAATCCAGCTCGTCCGCGCCCGGATCGGCGGCGCGCTGAACCTCGACGACGCCGTCCTCGCCAATCCCGGCGACCAAGCGCTGACCGCCGACGCGCTCACCATCGAGCAGTCCGTGTACGGCCGGCGCTTGTCGGCCGAGGGGGAGGTCCGCCTCGTCGGGGCCAGGATCGGCGGAGTGGCCGACTTCGGCGGAGCGCGGCTCAGCAACCCGGAACGCCGCGCGCTGTACGCGGTGCGGCTCAGCGTCGACGGCGACCTGATGTGCCGCAGAGGGTTCACCGCCGAGGGCGGGCTCCAGCTCTCTGGCGCGCGCGTGGGCGGCCACATCGAACTGACCGACGCCGTCCTCACCAGGCCCCGCCGTCAGGCCCTCGACCTGGGCTTCGCGACGGCGCAGGCGCTCATCCTGCTGCCCCGGCAGGCTCCCGAAGGGCTCATCAACCTCACCGGCACCCAGGTCGGGATCTACGAGGACGACCACCGGACATGGCCCGCCACCCTCCTGCTGCAGGGCTTCACCTACGACACCCTGACCGGCGACGCGGACGTCCGGTCGCGGCTGCGCTGGGCGTCCCGCCACCGCGGCGGCTACACCCCGGAGATCTACGACCAGCTCGCCGCCGCCTACCGGCGCACCGGCCACGAGGAGGCCGCCCGGCGGGTCGCCATCGCCGAGCAGTGGCACCGCCGCACGGTGCTGAGGTCGCCCGGCAAGCTGGCGAACTGGCTGCTGTACCTGACCGTCGGCTACGGCTACCGGACCTGGCTCGCCGCCCTCTGGCTGGCCGGCCTCCTCGTGCTCGGTACCCAGGTCTTCGCCCCCGACCAGATGACGAAGACCGCGACGACCGCGCCGTCCTTCAGCGCCCTCGGCTACACCCTCGACGTGCTGCTGCCCATCGGAGACCTCGGCCAGCAGAAGGCATGGCAGCCCGGCGGCGCCGCCCAGTACTGGTCGTGGGCCTTCATCGCGGCCGGCTGGATCCTGGGCACCGCCGTGGTCGCGGGCCTGACCGGCGTCCTCAAACGCAACTGACGCGGAAGGCCCGCCCGGAAAAGCACAGGAAGGACGGGACCGGCCGTGGGTAGGGTCGCGTTCATGATCTTCGGACCGGCCGTGGACGTCCGTCCCCTGTTCCCGCGCGAGCGGCAGGCCATGCTCGACCTGCTCCGGGCCCTGACCCCGGCCGAGTGGGCCGCGCCGACGGTGTGTCCCGGCTGGGACGTCCATGACGTCGTCGGCCATGTGCTCAACGACTACATGCGCCGCCTGTCGGGCAGCCGCGACGGGTACGGCGGCGCGGTGTTCGCCGATGACGAGACGCTTCCCTCCTACCTGGCGCGCACCAACGACGAGTTCGTCCGGGCGTCCCGGCAGCTCAGCCCGCAGCTGATGATCGAGCTGCTGGACCACCTCGGACCGCAGCTCGACGCCGTGTGGGCGTCCCGCGACCTCCATGCCGCCGCCGACCTGAACGTCTCCTGGGCGGCCGACGACGTCGACAGCCCCGCCTGGCTGGACATCGGCCGCGACTACACCGAGTTCTGGGTCCACCAGCGGCAGGTGCGCGACGCCGTCTCCGCTCCGGGCGCCGTGGAAGCCGACCTCATGGCCCCGGTGCTGGACCTCTTCGCGCGGGGCCTGCCGCACGCCCTGCGCATGCACGACCGTCCCGAAGGCTGCACAGCTCACCTGGAAGTGACCGGCCCGGCGGGCGGACGGTGGACCGTGGCCCGGCAGGACGGGCGATGGCGGATGGCCGAGCCCCACGGCGAGCCGTCCGCGCACGTGTCCATGGACCAGGACGCTTTCTGGCGCCTGGCGACCCGGGGCATCACCGTGGAGCAGGCTCGCGAGCGCTCGACGGCGTCGGGCGACGCCGACCTCACCACAGCCATGACGGCCCTGCTCGCGGTCGTCGCCTAACCCTTGGACGTACGCATGCGCATCGGTGTGATCGGGCTGAGCAGAGGGCTGCACCTGGCGGGCTGGGCCCGGCGGCTCGGCATGGACGTGGTGGCCGCCTGCGACCGCGACGCCGCAAAGCGGGAGGCGGCCCGTCCAGACCTGCCCGGTGCGGTCCTCACCGAGCACTGGGAGGAACTACTGGAGCATCGGCTGGACGGGATCGTCCTGGCCAACGACTTCGACGAGCACGCGCCGCTGGCCATCGCGTTCCTGGAGCGGGACGTGCACGTGCTGTCCGAGTGCGCGGCCTGCGTGAGCGAAGACGAAGGGCGGCGCCTCGTCGCGGCGGCCGAACGGTCGGCGGCCACCTACTCCTTCGCCGAGAACTTCGTCGAGCACCCGCACGTCCGCCTGATCCGGCAGGCCGTCGAAGGCGGGGAGCTGGGCCGGGTCAGCCTGATCGAGGCCGACTACCTGCACGGCATGGCGCCGGAGGCCGTCACCGGGCTCATCGGCGACCCCGCGAGCTGGCGCAGCCGCATCGCCGCGACGGCGTACTGCACGCACACCGTGTCACCGGTGCTGGCCGTCACGGACGCCTGGCCCGTGGAGGTGGCGGCCTTCTCCGCGGACGAGGCCAACCCGCGCGATGCCGTCGTCATGACTGTCCGGCTGTCGACCGGTGCGCTGGCCATCACCCGCCACGGCTTCCTCCAGGGCGAGCCCGACAGCCACTGGAGTTGGTTGTCCGTGCGCGGCACGCGGGCCTTGGCCGAGTCCGTGCGGGCGGCGGGCGAACGCTCGTGGTCCGTCCGCGTCCGCGCAGAGGGCTGGATTAGAGGCACCGCCGCCGCGCACGAAGAGGAGCGGGTGCCGCAGCCCTTCGTCCTGAACGGCCAGGAGGTAGAGCGGCGCGACGAGGGGACGGTACGCATCCTCCAGGGCTTCAAGGCGACCGTGGAGCGCGGTGAGCCCCCGCTGGTCCCGGTTCGGCCCGCAGTGGCCGCCTCCCTGGTCGGCCTCGCCGGCGCGGAGTCCCTGAAGAACGGCTCGCGACCGATGCCGGTCCCGGACTTCTCCCCGGCGTGACGACCGCGCTGAACGAAACCGCTACGCCTCGTCCTGCACCGGGTAACAGAAACCGCCGCTCTTGACGGACAGGACCAGCCGCTACAGAGCGGCCCGTCCGAACAAGAGGACGCGCCCGTCGGTCGTACTCCCGCGGTGACGTGGCAAGCCTCGGACCCGACGCTCCACGGCAGCGCCCATCCGGGCTCGACCAGACCGTGTCGCGATCCTCTCCGAACAGCGTCACGCGGTTGACGGTCAGGAACGTCAGGTGCAGACCGATCGCACTCCACAGCGAGCCCGTGGTGATCCTGGCGGTGAGCAGCGCGGTCCCGAAGAACGTCAGCAGGATCAGGTACGACTCGGCGTCCTCGCCGGGCGGAGCCAGCCCCGGCCGAGCGACCGGCCCCCCGAGCAACGCCGACACAGCCGCCTGAACGACGCCGGCGGCCCCGGGCGTGACCAGAAACAGTGCCAGCGTGCCGAAGAACGCCGCCCTCCGCCGGAACCGCGCGTTGAGGGTGCGGTACGCGGAGCCACGCAGGGTCAGCTCCTCCGGTAGCGCCTCCAACGCCAGCGCGATCACCGCGTTCAACGCGATGTAGGCGACAAGCCGGGGCCAGTCGAGCGCCCCCCAGCGAACCCAGCCCGTGACGGTGCCCAGCCCGAACATCACCGCGGCCGACCCCGCGCTGATCAACACGCCGGAGGTGAACGCGCGCATGCTCTCGGCGCGACCGGTCAGGGGGAGCCGGTCGACGCGGCACCGCAGGAACACGATCAGCGGCACGGCGATGGCGCAGCACACCACGGCGGTCAGCACCTGCCGCCCGGTGCCGTCGAGCGCCAGACGCTCGTGTGCGATGTCACCCATCGCGCCCGCCGCGCCCAGTGCCAGGGCCATCACGAGCATGCCGAGCACGGCCCGTCCGATCACACCGGGGGCGGAGCGCAGGGGGACGGGCTGCTGCTGCCGCTGGACGCCCAGACCCGCACGGCCAACGAGGTATGGGTCGCGTTCCTGTCAAGGTCGCTGGTGGACGCGGGCGCACGCCAACTCAGCGCCGAGGGCGACCGGTACCTGGCCGACCTGTTCCGCACCACCCTGCGCCACCTCGCCGACGCGGGCCACCTCGCCCCCGCCGCCGACGTCGACCTGGAGGCCGACCGCCTGCACGCCCTGTTCGACGGCCTCTGCCTGCAATCCGTCACCGCGCCCGACCGAATGCCTCCCGACCGCGTCCGCGCAATCTACGAACAGCACCTGAGCACCCTGATCCACCCCACCGCGCAGGGGAACGCCCCTAGGGGTTGCTGAATCTCATCAACACGACAGCCCGACGATCAGGGGCGTCGCCCGAACTCATCGACAAACGCTGCCGCTACAGGCGTACGAAACCACCCTCATGCAGGGGCGAGGTTGGTCCGCATGTAGATGTTGTTTTGGGGGGACGGATGGCGAGGTTCGCTGTGGCAGTGAGCGGCCGAAAAAGCGGAAAAGCCCCCTCCGGAGAGGGGGCTTGCTTGCCGGGGGGACGGCCAATAACAAGATCCTTCTCAAACACGCACTCAAGGGGCCGGTGTTCGGTGTCGATCGCAGCGTCTAGTTTTCTTGCCCGTGCTCGAGGTAGCGGGTGGTGCTGTCGTGGTGGGCGGCGTGGGCATGGACGAGGCGGCGGGCCAGGCGGGGGATCGTCAGGTCGTGGATCTGGGTGATGTCGTGGAAGCGGTAGCCGACGAGTTCGTCCGGGTCGAGGCGGATGGCGTTGAGGTGCTCAGGGGTAAGGGTGCCGCCGTCGAAGAGGAAGAGGACCTTGTCGCCTTCGCTGTCGTTCGGGGCCCAGTCGGCGACCAGGAGCCGGCCGATCGGTGGACTGATGCCGAGTTCTTCGGTGACTTCGCGCGCCGCGGCTTGGCGGGGAGTCTCGCCGTGTTCGACGTAGCCGCCGGGGATGTCGCGGTAGTCCTTGTACGAGGGGTCGACCAGCATGACGCGGTCGTGGTCGTCGAAGAAGAGGACACCTGCTGCCGCGCGGGCGCGGGTGAAACTCGCTGCCGGGTCATCAGTCACAGCAGTGAGGGTAGGAGATCGAGCTAGATGATGTTCATGCGGCGGGCGAGATCAGCCAGAGGGCGGCTGCGTCGGCCGGTGGTGGTGTCGCGGAGCTGGTGGACGAGCTGGCGGCTCATGACGTGGGCGTGGACCTGTTCGGCGGCGCGGCGTTCGGCGATGAGGAGTTCGCCAATGGCCTCGTCGATCTTGTTGCGGGCGCGGTAGGCGTTGACGACTTCGAGGCTGTGCCGGACGGCGCGCTCGGCGGGCAGGCCCGCGGTGTCGATCCCTGGGATGAGGTCGAGTGCGGTGGGGACGTCGCCGAGCGCCATGGCGGTGGTGACGCGGTGGATGCGCACGTTGGTGGGGCCGAAGGCGGTCCACAGGTGGTTGGCGTCGGCACCGAGCTCTTCGGCGATCCGTTCGGCACGAGCGAGGTAGTCACTGGCGACGGAGCGGTTGCCGGCTCGGGCGGCTGCGACGGCGCCGGGGAGCAGCAGAGTGCCGTGGATTGACAGCAGTGTGGGTGAGCGGTGCGCGTGCTGGCGTTCGAGGTATCTGGATGCGGTCTGGGCCATGGCGGCGGCTTCGTCGAGGCGGCCTTGGGACTGCAGAGCATGGATGACCGAGCGGAACAGGGATCCGATGACGGTGGGATCGGCGGTGCGTTCGGCCACAGTGAGTCCGCGTTGGGCGGCGATCCAGGCGAGGTCGGTCTCGCCGAGTTTGGTGAGGATCATCGCCGCGGATTGGTTGGCCAGCGCGGCGAGCCGGTCCGCTTCGGGCTGATGCTGAGCCTCTGCCTCTCGGGTGGCGAGGTGGGTTTGGGCGAGCAGTGTCGGCAATCGGCCCAGCATCTGTGCGTAGCGCGATTGCTGGTAGGCGGTCATTACCTCGGCGACGTCCCGGCGAAGGAAGTCCAGGCGAGGCGCCTCTGGCTCCGCGTCCAGGGCGGCCAGCAGCGGCGATAGCTGCCGGTAGTCGGTGAGCGCGGAGCGGACCGGACCGACGTCGAGGGCGGACGGCTCTGCGCGGGGTGGCCTGCTCGGCTGTGGACCGATGATGTCGAAGACCGAGATGCGCAGGGCGTCGGCGAGGGCTCGTATGACCGAGAGCCGGTCCAGTGGTGCGCGGTCGTTCTCGATCTTGCTGAGCCAGTCCTCGGTGCGTCCGACCAGACCGGCCAGGACCTCTTGCGGGATGCCGCGGCGGACGCGGTGCCAGGCCACGCGTTGCCCGGGTGACAGGTCTTGCCAGTGATCGCTCATCACGGATCTCCGCCGAGTGACCCCGGATTTTCCTTCCGGGTGGTGGCCCTTCAGCGGTTCTAACTTCTTGGCGATCGCGCCGCAACAGGTTCGGCCAAGGGCGACTTCGGAGGTGGGCACCGTGACGATGACCATGCTGTGGCCCGCCATCACATCGGTTGGTGATGCTGCCCGCCTGGTGCACACGGCCGGGAAGTACGTCGGCGATGTCCTACGTAAACGAGCGCAGAGATCGTTCAGCCGGCCCCTTGCGGCTCACCGCCCTGAGGGCTCGGTGCCAGAGCTTGCCGACGGTGAGAAGCCGTTGGTGTCGGTGGTCGTCTCGGTGCGCGGGAACGCGAACGCGCTGCAAGGCTTGTTGACCGCACTGGCACAACAGAGCTTCGTCGGAAGCAGGTCTGCCGGCCTCGAAGTAGTCGTCGTGGACAACAGCCAGCGGGGCCATTGCGAGGGCCCCGCGTTGGCGGCCCGCTCGTGGCCGTTCCCTGTGCGGGTGTTCCACGAACCGCGGCCGGGTTTGAGCCGGGGACGCAACCGCGGCATCCAGGCTTCGCGGGGCCGTTACGTGGTGCTGACCGATGCCGACATCCGTCCGCGCCCAGGCTGGCTGCAGGCGCTTGTGGCGGCGGCCGGCCAGCATGACGCCGCAGTCGTGGGCGGTCGGGCGGTGACGTCCTATCCCGAGGGGACGGCGCTCACGATGGGCTGGGTTGCGGCCCGTCCGCTTGCCGAATGCCACGGCCCGCTGGACTGGCCCGAGAAGCCGAGCGACTACGGCTGGCCGTATTGGATCGTCGGCGCGAACCTCCTCGTCAACCGGCACGTATTTGCCCAGCTCGGGCTCCTGCGTACCGACCTGGGGCGTCGCGGTCGGCTGCCACTCGATTGCGAGGACCTGGAGTTCGCCGATCGGGTGTGGCAGGCGGGCCTTCGCGTGGTGATCGAGCCGAAGGCGGTCGTGGACCACCCGGTGGGCCGCGCACAGACACGTCCGGGGTGGTTCGTCCTTCAGGGCGCCTGCCACGGGCTCTGTGTTGCCCGCATGCGCACGACCGTGCGTGTCCCAGCGCCCGCTATCCGTGCGGGGTTCTCCGACATCGTCGACGTCCTGGCGCTGCTTGCAGCTGCCTGGGCCTTCCTGGACGACGTGCAGCTTGTGGTGGCGCTTCGCGACGCCGCCCGGATCTGCACCTATCACCTCGAACGCGTCCGGCTCGTCCTTACCAGCCGGACGCTGCTCCCACTCAGCTCCACCGATCCGGAGGGATGCACATGAACGTGATCATCGGCACCGGCCTGCCGCCCGCCGACCATGCGCTCGAAGTGGTCGAGCGCAAAGGCGCTGGGCACCCCGACACGCTGGCCGATGGCGTGGCCGAAGCTGTCTCGCGAGCCTACAGCCGCTACTGCCTGGACGAGTTCGGCGCGATCCTGCACCACAACGCCGACAAGACCGCGCTGCTCGGCGGCGCCGCAGACGTCCGGTTCGGCCACGGCGAACTGACAGCGCCGATCACCGCGCTGGTCAACGGCCGCTTCACCGCAGCGCTCGGCGACGCCGCCATTCCGGTTGAGGCGATCATTGAGGCGGCGGTCCGCGAGTACCTGGCGGACGCGCTCCCGCGTTTGGACGTCACCCGTGACCTGGTGTTGCGGCCCCGAGTGACCCAGGCGTCCAGCCCGGGCGCGGTGCTGGGCGAGACCGACGCCCAGCAGGCAGGGCGGCGGTTCTGGTTCGCGCCCAGGAGCCTAGACGACCTCGCTGAGCGGACGAGGTTGTTCGCCAACGACACCTCCGCCGGCGTCGGCTACGCACCGTCCGGGATCGCCGAGCAGGTCGCGATCGCCGTCGAGGCGGAGCTGACCGGCTCCCAGCAGGCCTGTCCGCAGCCGTGGCTGGGGACCGACGTCAAGATCATGGTGGTACGGCACGGCAACCAGGTTCATGTGACTGCGTGCGTGCCGCAGATCGCCGAGTACACCCCTGATCTGTCTACCTACGTCGGACGGCGCGCGCGGCTACGCGAGTTGATCGCCGAGATCGCGGAGGAGACCGCCCCGCACTGCGTTATCGAGGCTGCCGTCAACACCCGCGACAACGATGAGCGGCAGGAGCTGTACCTGACGGCGATCGGCTCGTCGCTGGAATCGGGTGACGAGGGCGTGGTCGGCCGCGGCAACCGGACCAACGGAGTGATCTCGATGCTGCGCCCTTGGTCCGCCGAAGGGGTGTCGGGCAAAAACCCCGTCTATCACGTCGGCAAGCTCTACAACCTCGCTGCCCAGCAGGCCGCCGAACGCCTCCACGCCGAAACCGGCCGAACGGTCGCGGTGGCCCTGGTATCGCAGTCCGGCCGCGATCTCGACGACCCATGGCAAACGGTCGTGCAGACCTCCAGCGAGGAGCCGCTGAGCGAACCGCTCGTCCGCAAAGTGATCGCCGAAGTCGTGACCGACCTGGACTCGCTGCGTGCCCGGCTGCTGGTCGGCGACCTCGCGACGGCTTGAGCGGAGGCAGGCCAACCATGCTCATCCACAATGCAGAACCACTCACTTTCCCGGCGTGCCTGAACCCGGCGACCGTGAGCGGCCTTTCGTTCGAGCAGGTCGCTCGGCTGGCCGCCGCTAGCGGGATCACAATGATCGAGGCATCGATCCAGCAGGTCGTGGCGTACGGGCCGACCCGGGCCGCCGACCTGCTCGACGAACTCGGCATCCGGGTCGCAGCCGCGTGCGGACTTCTGCCGGACGGTCCCGTGCTGCCCCATCCGCTTCTCATCAACTCACCCACCTTTGTGCACGCGGTGGACGGTCTGGAGACCCGGCTGGAAGTGTTTGGTGCGATCGGCTGCCGGGTTGCCACGATCGTGCTCAACCCGCGGACCGACCTGGACGGCCCTTTTGCCCACGACCTCGCCGTCGAACGGCTTGGGATGCTCGGTGCTGCCTGCGCGGGGCACGGGCTGACGCTCGCCGTCGAGTTGGTCGGCGTCCAGGCCGGCCTCCCGCCATCCCTGGACGGGCGTAGTCCGTTCATCACCGGCCTACAGGGGCTCGTGCAGCTTCTCGACGCCGTGGGCGGCGGCACTGCGGCGGCACTGGGGGTGTGCGTGGATTCGTTCCACTGGGCGGCGGCCGGCGCCGACTCCGCGCAGCTGACCGGCCTCGTGCCGTCGAGAATCGCGCACGTCCAGGTCGCCGACACGCCCACCACCGTGCCGCCCGAATGCTGGACCGACGAGATGCGGCTGTTCCCCGGCGACGGCGCCCTGCCCTGGCCGAAATTCATCCACGCACTGACCGACGCCGGATACGCCGGGCCGTTGTCGGTTGAGCTGTTCAACCCCTCGCTGCGCCGGCTGCCGGATCACCTGATCGCTCAGCGTGCCCTGAGTGCGGTCACTGACGTTCAGGGCAGGCCATGAAACCCACGCCGGACGGACACCGGGACGCCACTGTGAAGCGGCGGGCGTGGCGGGTCGCGGTGGTCGGATGCGGCGGCGCCGCGTACGGCATTCACCTGCCCGTCCTATCCGCCCTTCCGGCCGTGGAGATCGCGGCCGTCTACGACCGGGAGATCGGACGCGCCGAACAGGCCGTCTCCCAATTCGGGGGTCGAGTGGCTGCGAGCACCGCCGAGCTGATCGAGGGCGCCGATCTGCTCGCCGTACTCACCGGTGTCCACGAACCCTGGATCGAGCTGGCTCTCGCCGTCGGCGTCCATGTGTTCACCGAGAAGCCGGTGAGCCTGGACCTCGACTGCACGCGCCAGCTCCGCCGCCAGGCCGACGCCGCCGGTCTGCTGCTGGAAGTGGGCGTCGTCCGGGCATTCGACAGCGCTGTTGCGGAGCTCAGGCGCGAGCTACCCGAGCACGAGCTTCGAGGCGGCTGGATGGTCAAGGCCGACGGGCACGACGCGGCCGCACGCCGACCCTTTCTCCCACCGGGCGTGTCGCCCTACACCTTCGGCACCGACCGGGAACCGCAGACTCCCGCGGTACTCGGTCCAGCCGGTGGACGCGCCTTGAAGATCTTGCTGTGGCAGGGATACCACCTCCTGACCACCATGGCGCTGACCGTCCCGAACGCCCGGCCTGTCTCCTGCACCCTCAGCCAGGACCGCACCACCGTCCACGGCATCGTCCGTGCGCCGAACGAGGCAACGATCGCGTGCACGATCGGGTCGGCTTCTTCCGGCGTCCACCTCGATCACGTAACGCTCACCGGCTCGGACACGACCCTCACTGCCGAATTCCCGCCCCCATACGGGCCAGCAGATGGAGGAACCTTGTTCGCCCACGGTGCGCGGCGACGACTGCTCCCTGCCCGAGGCGACGACCTCCCCGCACGGCAAATGTGGTCGGCCATCGCCGACCGCCTCACCGCGCATAGCCGACAACGAGCAATTCCCACAGGCACGGGTCACATCGCCGAGGCCGTCGAACAGCTCGCCTACGGCCTGGCCCGCTTCACCACCGTGAACGGACCCGCATCGAGCACCGGAGAGTCCGTCCCCCTGAACTCGGAGCAACCATGAACGACACCAAACCATGGCGTGTGGGGATCGTCGGAGCCGGTCGAATCGTCCGCACCGGGCATCTACCGGCCTACGCCCAAGGCCGTGTCCCAGTCAGGGCGATCTGCAGCCAGACCCGGACTACGGCCACCCACCTGGCCCAGCAGTTCAGAACCGAGTTTCCCGGCCTCCGCGTGCACGACAGCGTGCGGGAGTTGGCCGCCGACCCGGACGTCGAGCTGATCGACATCGCTACCCGGCCCGACGGCCGCCTGGACCTGATCCGCGAGCTACTGCCCTACGGCAAACCGCTCCTGGTGCAGAAGCCGATCGCCTACAACCCCGACGAGGCGAACACCATCGCCCGAGAGGCGGCCGACGCAGGCGTCCAAATCGCGGTCAACCAGAACCTGCGCTGGGCGCCGGCCCATCGTCGGCTCCTCAGCTGGATCCGCGCCGGCGAACTCGGAAACCTGGCTCACCTGGCGCACGTCCACCACTTCAACGAGGACATCGACACCTGGTTCACGCGCCACCCCGGCTACCTGTTTCTCGACCACGGACTGCACTACCTCGATCTCGCACGCCAGATCGCTGGCACAGAGCCGGTCGCCGTCTCCGCCCGAGCTGGCTGCTTTCCCCGCCAGACCGCCCAGTGTCCGCTCTCCTACAGCATCATGCTCGCGTTCGACAGCCCGTTGGTCGCCTCGCTCACCCTGCACAACCAGACACGCGCTCCGCAGGCCTGGTCGAGCTCCTGGTACGTCAACGGAGACAAGGCCGACGCCACTGCTACCTACGCCACCGCAACCCTGCACACCGCCTCCGGCTCCGTCACCCATGCCCCCAGCGGCGAGTGGGTACCCGATGGCGTCCTCGGTGCCTACACCGCCTTCACCGCGGCTTTGGACGACGCAACGCTGCCCGAGCACGACCTGGCGGACCATCTGCGGACGCTCGCCCTGGCTTCCGCCGCGCTCGTATCGGCGAACGACCAAGGTGCCTGGAAGGACGTCCCTCCGACGTATGTGAGGAGCGGGCGATGACAGGACCAACGATCCTCGCGATCGAGGGGCCTCCCGGCGCTGGCAAGACGACACTGCTCGGCGCCCTCGTCCCCGCCCTCCTGGACCGAGCCCTGTTCTTCCCGGAGCCCAACATCAAGGCCCGCCCCGTAGGTTCCACCAGACCGCAGATAACCACCGCGTCCGAAACGCTCTGGTACCTACGGCAGGAGAAGTGCCGCGCCCAGGCCCTACGCCGAACCGGCAGCACGGCGCAGCACGCCGACCCGCTCACGGACGCCCATATGGTCGTGTGCGACCGCAATCACCTGGGGGTCCTGGCCTACACCTGGGCCGCGCGCAGAAGCGACGGCCTCCCCTACGCCAAAGCCGTCGCCTACTACCAGCGACACATCGCCCCGCTCTACACCGAAGCCGACCAGCGAACGGTGATCCTCCAGGTGAGCGCCGGCGCAAGCCTCGAACGCCGCGGCGGCCTCCCAAGCCACCCACGTTGGCGGCAGTGGTACGACCGCGGCCTGCTGGAGCGACTGGCCGAGTTCTACATCGACAAAGCGCCTGCGCTGTGCCCGCACCCGCCACTCATCATCCAGACCGATCCACTCACTCCGGAAACCGTTCTCTCCCTCGTCGCTGAAGAACTCAGCACTCACGGAGCCACTCTTCACGTCACCCCGACCGCCGCTCCACCTCAGCCGGCTGTGGATGACCGATTCACCGATCAGCACGCCGCGCTCGGCGGCACCGCTGCGCTCGGCGAGCCCATCACCGCCGCCTTCGCCTACCGCGGCGGCCTCATGCAGATGTTCCAGCTCGCCAGCCTCTTCCGCTCCGACGGCCACACCCGCCTGTGGGACCCCTACCAGGTCCTCGAATCCCACACCGCCGACCTCCACGAACACCGACTCATGGGAGTGCCCTCATGACCAGCAGCCGCCCATGCGTGCTCGGCATCAACTTCGGCCACGACGGCGGCGCCGCACTCCTCACCCCTGACTGCACGGTGGCCATCGGCGAGGAACGGCTGAACCGCCACCGCTACAGCAACGGATGGCTCAACGCCGTCATGTACTGCCTGCGCGCCACCAACCTCGCTCTGGCCGACGTCGACCTCATCGTCGCCAGCTCCTACGGCCGCACCCCCGCCAAGCCGGCCGACACCGGATTCGACCTCCTCGGCATCCCCCTAGGACGAATCACCACCGTCGACCACCACCTGTCACACGCCTACACCGCCTTCTGCCTCAGCCCCTACCAGCGGGCCACGATCCTGGTCACCGACGGCGGCGGCAACAACACCGACACCGAAACCTTCTACATCGCCGACTCCGACGGCATCAGCCGGCTCGGCGGCAACGACACCGGCCGCCCCAGAGCAGGCGGGATCGGCCCCACCTACGAGGCCTTCACTGAATACCTGGGCTGGTCACCCCAAGAAGCCGGGAAGACGATGGCGCTTGCCTCCTACGGAGATCCACGCACGTACACGGTCCCGCTGTTCGACCTCGACGGCACCCAGGTCCACAGCCGGCTCACCTCCACCCACGCCACCGGCGTCGCCGACCTAGCCGCGCGCACGAACTCCGACTTCGGCCCACCAGACAGCAAGGGACACGACCAGCGAGGCATCAACGCCGCCGCCTACCTCCAACACCACACAGAACAGGTCCTCACCGAACTGGCGGAGAAGCTCATCGCCACAACGGGCATCGGCAACCTCTGCCTCGCCGGCGGCGTCGCCCTGAACTGCGTCGCCAACGACCGCCTCCGCCGCCTACCTTCCGTCACCGGCCTCTTCATCCCGCCGCCGGCGTCCGACCGCGGCCAAGCCCTCGGCTGCGCCCTGTACGGACTGCACCGCCTCACCGGCGAACTCCCACGCTGCCCCTTGACCGACGACTCATTCGGACGCACCTACGACGACTACGACATCGAGCTCGCCCTCAAACGCGACCCACGCTCCGGCCTCGTCGAGCGAACCGTCGCTCCCTTCACCTGGCGGCGCGACGATGACATTGCCGCCACTGCGGCCCAGCTGCTCGCCGACGGCAAACTCATCGGCTGGTTTCAAGGTGGCAGCGAACTCGGGCCCCGCGCGCTCGGCCACCGGTCCATCCTCGCCGACCCTCGCAGCACGCAGGGCCGAGACGCGCTCAACCATCGCATCAAGCACCGCGAGCCCTTCCGTCCGTTCGCCCCGGCGATCCTCGAAGACGATGGCTCCGACTGGTTCGACCTCGACGGCACCCGATCGCCGTTCATGCTTCTCGCCCCGACCGTCCAACCAGAGCACGCCAAGCTCATTCCAGGAGTCGTACACATCGACGGCACCGCACGTGTTCAAACCGTCGATTCGAACGCCAATCAGCGCTTCGCATCCCTGATCGACAACTTCGGGACGATCACCGGAGTGCCCGTCGTACTGAACACCTCCTTCAACGACCGCGAACCCATCGTCGAAACCCCGGCCGACGCCCTAGCCACCTTCCAAGACACCGACCTGGACGCCCTGTGCATCGGCGACTTCCTCGTCGAAAAGCTGCGCTGACCAGCCGTAAGAGGGAGTCGATCGCCGAGGGTCTGCCACCATGGAATCCATGATGGAAGCCCGGACACGCGACGCTGCCCGCGTGATCGTCCTCGACGAGGACGACCGCGTACTCCTCTTGCGCTACGACGAAGGCCACATCTTCTGGGCTGTCCCCGGAGGGGCTCTGGAGCCCGGCGAGACCCACGCCGCCGCGGCCGTCCGGGAGATGCACGAGGAACTCGGCCTTGAGCAAGCCCCCATCGGACCCCAACTCGCCACCCGCACGTCGACTCACCTGGTCATCGGCGAGCAGGTCAAGCAGGTCGAGAAGTACTTCATCGTCCGCGTCCATTCACAGCATGTCCGCCCAGCCGAAGCCACCCAGACCGACAACATCCGCGCCTGGCGGTGGTGGGAGCTGGACGAGCTCACCCATACCGAGCAGACCGTCTACCCGAGCGGCCTTGCCGCTCTCATCGCTCGCTATCTAACGGAAGGAACACCGGTTGATCCGGTCTCGCTTCCGGCTTAGATGTTGTGCTTTCGGGGGACGGATGGCGAGGGTTCGCTATGCCACTGAGCGGCCCGAAAAAGCGGAAAAGCCCCCTCCGGAGAGGGGGCTTGCTTGCCGGGGGGACGGCTAGCGGTCGAGTTCGCCGGCCTTGATGCGGTTGAGCAGCACGGCCATGGTGTCCCGTCCGAACTGGAGGACGGGCCCGCGGGGGTCAGTGCTGTCCCGGACTCCCACGGCAGACGTCAGGTCGGCCAGTTCCACACAAGCACCGCCTTCCTGGGTGCTGTAACTGCTCTTGCGCCACGCGACGCGTGTTGAGGCGTTCACAGGCTCTCCATCACCTCCTGGATCAAAGCTTCAGAGGCTGTGTTGCTCAAGGCCGCATGGTTGAGCATGTCCCACAGCCGTCGAAACTCTTCCACTTTAGAGCTTTGTGTGATCACTTGGCCACTGCTGCCAGCGCCCTCGGAATAACCGACGTCCGGTTCGTCTTCATGGCTGAAGAGAGCAAACCCCCCACCGGGGTATACGGCAGCGTCGTCTGGTACGACCAAGATATTGATGTGAGGCTCGGGGAGAAGCTCCAGTAGCCGCCCGAGTTGTGCCTTGGTCGTCCCCTTGTCGCCGACCACCTTTCGAATCGCGCTCTCCTGCAAGAGGATGACCACCCACGGAGGCTCGTCCCTCCGAAGTATCTCTTGACGGCTCAGTCGAGTGGAAACCGCCTGTTCAAGGGCGCTTGGTCGTTGCCCTGGACGTAGCACTGCCCGCGCGTAGTCCTCAGTTTGGAGCAGACCGGATATGACGACGTGGTCGTACACACGGAGTGCGTCGGCGGTGCTCTCCAGGTCGGCGTAAGGGCGGAAGAAGACGGGGATGCCCTCCTTGGCGGCGAGGGGCTGGAGCTCCTGGAACTGCTCGTCGGTGCCGAAGTGGGCGTCGAGGAGTTCGGCGAGCTGCGGGGACGGGGCCTGGGCGGCGGTCTCGACCTTCGAGATCGTGTCGTGGGAGTAGCCGACCGCCTCCGCGAGCTGGGCTTGGGAAAGTCCGGCTTTGTCCCGAAACTTGCGGAGCTTTGCCCCGAAAAGTGCGGCCGTTGACTCGGTCGGATCGAGTCGCTTCCGATTCACCATGAGTTGACCTCCGGAAGTATCGAGTTGGGTAAAGCTCGTCCCACTTCCGACTATAACCAGAAGCTCCCACGATGTGTAGCGGATTGCACACATCGAGTGATGGGAGTGGTGGGAGAAATGATCTTCGGGCGGGCGCGGCGGAGAGGCGGGTTCGACGAAACGGACTGTTCAGTTCGAGTGGAAAGGACGGCGGTCGGGCCGTGGGCGATGCGGCGGGGGTTTCTGGCTGAGCCGGAGGTCGTCCAGGAGGGGCGGCTGATCGTCGAGTCGCAGGCGCTCCAGTGGGGGGTGGCGGAGGAGACCGTGCAGAACGCCGTCCTGGTGGCTTCTGAGCTGCTCACCAACGCCGTGCGCGCCACGCGCCACCGGCCGGTGTCGTTGCGGCTGGCGCTGGCCGAGGACGGCCTTCGGGTGGAGGTCTGGGACACGTCGCCGGTTCATCCGAAGGGGGCCGTGCCGGACCTCTCGATGCCGGAAACGCCGGTGCCGGACGATGCTCCCGACCCGGGCGGCTGGGGTTTGGGCATCGTGGAATTCCTCTCCGAGGAGCACGGCGTTCGGGCGGAGTTCGAGGGGAAGACCGTGTGGGCGCGCCTGAAAACGGAGTTCCGCCCGCCGGTGTGAAGGTGAGCTTCGCCCGGACCGGGGAAGGGGGCCGGTGTGGGGGACTGGTACACGCGGGAGATCGCGGACACCGGGCGGCTCCGGCTGGCCTGTTTCCTGGTGGCGTTCATCGCCGGATTCCTGTTCATCCGGTTCAGCGTGCGGATGATCCGGCGGCAGGTGCGGTGGTGGCCGGGCAACGTCACGCCGGGCGGGCGGCATATCCACCATGTCGTGTTCGGCCTGGTTTTCATGTGCGTGGGCGGTGTGGGCGGGCTCGCCGTCCAGGACGGATCGTCCGGGTGGGCGGCGGCGGCCGCCGCCGTGTTCGGGGTCGGGACGGCGCTGGTGCTGGACGAGTTCGCGCTCGTCCTGCACCTGGAGGACGTCTACTGGAGCGAGCAGGGCCGCCTGTCGGTCGAGGTCGTGTTCATCACGATCGCGCTGTGCGGGCTGATGCTGCTGGGCCTGCGGCCCCTCGGCCTGGACGACGTGGCGGGCGACGGCCTGTGGGCGATCGCGGCCATCATCGTGTTCGACATGCTGGTGGCCCTGGTCGCCCTCCTCAAGGGCAAGGTCTGGACGGGCTTGATCGGGCTGTTCATCGGCGTGGTCGCGCTGGTCGGGGCCGTCCGGCTGGCCCGTCCCGACTCGCCGTGGGCGCGGCGGAGGTACCGGCCGGGGTCGCGCAAGGAGCGGCGCGCCGTCAAGCGCGAACGCCGCTACCGGCGGCCCGTGCAGCGGCTCGGCGACCGGCTCAGCGACCTCATCGCTGGCCGGCCGTCGATCAGGTCGTAGCTCAGTGCGGGTACTGGCGGGGCGGGCGGGAGCGGACCTCGTCCCGGAAGTCTTCGATGATCGAGGCGATCTGACGCATGAGCCGGGTGCCCTCCAGTCGGTCGAGGTAGAGGGAGCGGCGGGCCAGGCCGTCGAGGTCCACGGCGAAGTACATCGCCATCAGCGGGTTGATGAACAGCTCGCTGCCGCGCGTCCTGGTCGTGACGTGGACGTCGCCGAACCGGCCCTGGACGGCGGCGGCGATCGAGCCGTTCACGATGCTCGGGTGGGCGGGCGTCGCCGCCTGCGCGTACTCGACCGCGTCCAGGTAGAGCGCCGCCTCGCGGCTGTCGCGGGGGATGGACAGGGCGCCCAGGTAGGAGCCGTCGGCGGTCAGGGCGGCCAGGTTCTCCAGGACGAGCGCGTGGCTGACGCCGTGGTAGGCGTCGACGCCGAAGCCCAGGGACACGACGATCTTCTCGGGGACGTCGAGGCCGTGGACGGCGGCGAGGCTCGCCATGTCCTCCTCCGGGGTGCCGAGGCCGGCCTCGTCGCCGCGCATGAAGATGTCGGTGCCGCCGTCCACGAGGACGATCGTGTCCAGGCCGAGGTGGTCGGCCAGGTACCGGTACGCCGCGCGGAGCGGTTCGACGCCGACCTTCGGGAACGCGTAGACGGTGGACGGCAGGCCGTGGAGGTCGAGCCACCGCGCGAGCGCGCCCTCGGGGAAGTAGTCGTCGCGGCCGGGGGTCTCGGGGGTCACGGCGGCGACGTCCACCTCCAGCCAGGTGTCGGACGGGAGGCCGTACAGCGCGCTGAACGAGAGGTTGGCCAGGTGGACGTCCTTCCCGTCCTGCATGAGGGCGAGGGCCAAGGGGAGACCCGCGTAGACGTCGAAGCCGCCGCCCGCGCCCGCGACGAGGACGCTGCGGGCCTTCTGCAGGCGTGCGAACAGCGGGGGTTCCTGGAGGGAGAACACCAGGCGACGGTAAGGCATCGCGGGGGAAGATGATCGAGGTTTTTCGCCGGATCGCGAACTCTCGCGGGGGGTGTGGACGTCTGACTATGTGGTGGCCGTGGTCATCGGGGGACTACGGCCACCACCAAGCGCCCCGGGGGTCAGTACGGGGACGGGCCGCCGAACATCTCGCTGAGGCGCGGCGCCAGGTCGTGGTCGCCGCGCAGTTCGAGGCGGCCGTCCATGAGGAGCGTCGCCGGGTTGGCGTCGCCGGCGAGGATCCGCAGGAAGTCCGCCGTCTTCACCGTGAAGGTGAGGGCCGGGTCGTCGGCCGGGCCGGGACGAGCGCGGGCCCTGGACTCGCCGAGCACGACTTGCGCCAGACGGGGATCAGCAGAGATGGATCGAACGGGGCGCGCTTTGTGCGCCCCTCAGGGATCGGGAGGACGATCACCGCGGACAGGACCGCGTCGATAGCGGTCCGCCTCTGGCGAAGACCCCAGGAATCCCACTTCTCAATGGAGAACCGTGAGAGGAAGTTCTTACTCGCCTGTTCCTTCTCGAACTGCGCCCTGTCCGCCTCTGCGTCCTGGATCTTCAAGTCCAGGTCGGAAAGCAGATCGAAGAGGTCAGAGTCGTCGATCGTCCCTGCCTTCAACCTTGACTTCAGCTCTGCTTTGGACTGCTGGAGTTTCTCCAGAGTCTTCGCCCCGTACCACTCATTATTTTCGGGTTCCTGGTTGGCGTATCTCTGCAGAAGAGCCTTGATGGCGATCTCCTGGATCGTCTCGTCCACCAGATCCATTCGGCGTCCGAGTCGTCCGCAGGACGGAGAGTTGCACTTGTAGAGTGCCTGGCGCTTTCCATTGGACCCATTCATGCGCCCGTAACAGGTTTCCCCGAACTCGTTCTTCCGGCCACATCGCAGGATACCGGAGCTCAGGTGCTTGCGTGCCTGATCGGCAAACTCCTTCTTTGTCCGCTTCTGCTGGCCCGCCGGTCTTCCCCGGCCGGTGGGGCTCTTTTTGATTGCTCCGAACGGGTTGAAGAACACCGGACAGTCCAGAACGAGCTTCTCCCACTCCTGCGGAGTGCAGATCGTCTCCCACTTCCCGATGACGGGCTCACCGGTCTCCCGGTCTCTGATCATCTCGTTCTCGATCATCCGGTAGCCGCAGTTGGCGGGGTTGGTGACCATGTACTGCATGACGTTGGTGGAGATCTGCTCGGCCCGCTTGCGATACTTCTCTGCCGTCTGGAAGTCGCAGCTGCTCTGGAAATGGTCGGCGAGTTTCAGGCACTCCTCCCCAAAGGTGAAGCCGATGGCCCGCCAAGACTTTCCCTGCAGCCTCATGTCGATCGCCTTTCGGACGATCGGGGCCGCATCGGGATCAAGGGACTCGTTGGCCTGGCGCTTAGAGGCCGGGTCGGCGGGCAGCCACCCGAACCTGCCCCGCCCGAAGGGCCTTCCCTCTTTGGCTTTGTCTCTAGAGTTGCGAGAGACCCGTTGCTTGATCTTCTTGACCTCTAGCTCGCCCATGGCTGAGGCGAGGAGGTGGCGAAGTATCTCAGAGTCCCCGTGGACGTCAAGGAAGGTCTTCGCGTCCCCCAGCCCGAAGAAGCCGTCTTCGTCTACGGTGAGAGCTCGGTTCAGCTTCAGGTAGTCCTCGGGCAGGCGGACGATTCGTTCCGGCTCGACCGCGATCACGCCTGCGATCGGGTACCCCTCTTCACAGCGACGGGCGCGGATATCGCGCACTAGGCGGAGGAAGGCCGGACGTTCCAGGTCCGGGTCTACCGCTGTGATGCCGTTGTCGGTGTAGCGGACGACGATGACGACATTATTGTGGGCTGCGAACTCGTCGTTGTTCTCGTGCTGGCGCTTGACTCCGATCTCCTGACGGAGATCCTTGCTGATCCGAGCGTACGAAGCACCGGGCCGGTGCTCGCCCAGCCAGTCCTCGAACGAGTTGCCCTGTTTCAGGGCGTTGGCCAGGTCAGGGTGAAGGGTCCACTTGGACCAGGGGGGCATCTTCATCTCCTGCGGATACGAGTACTACTTCTTAGGAGAAGTTAGTGGGATCGACCTCCCGGATGTAGTCGGATCGGCGATCCCCGATTGGACTCGGCGTCAACAACGACCAAGCGCTCGCTTGACGGCGGGCGGCGGCACCCGGCACCGTGAGCGCGACGACCCCCGCGAGAGGAGCCCCATGGCGCCGCTGGACGGACTGCGCGTCCTCGATCTGACGATGTGGCGGCCCGGCCCGTACGCCACCCTGCTGCTCGCCCAGCTCGGCGCCGACGTGATCAAGATCGAGCCGCCCGGCGGGGAGCCGATGCGGATGTTCCGCGACCACTTCGACGTCCTCAACCGGCACAAGCGCAGCATCGTCCTCGACCTGAAGTCGGCGGACGGTCTCGCGGAGCTGAGGCGGCTGGCGGCGGACGCCGAGGTCTTCGTCGAGGGGTTCCGGCCCGGCGTCGCCGACCGCCTGGGCGTCGGCCACGCGGCGCTCCGCGCGCTCAACCCGCGGCTCGTCTACTGCTCGATCTCCGGATACGGGGCGGAAGGACCGTTGCGCGACGTCCCCGGCCACGACATCAACTACCGGGCCTACGCCGCCGCGCTGCCCCCGGACGCCGTCTCCCCGGAGGCCGACGACCTCCCGCTCGCGGACATGGCCGCCGCCACGATGGCCGCGTTCGCGATCACCGCGGCGGTGCTCAAGGCCCGCGCCACCGGGACCGGCGACCGCGTCGACCTCGGCATGGCGGACGTCCTCGCGCACTGGACCGGCACCGTCCCGGCGGCGACGCGCAGTTCGGGCGCCGGGCCCGTCCCCGGCTACGGCGTCTACCCGACCAAGGACGGCCGGAAGATCACGCTCGGGGTGGTGTCGGAGGAGCGGCTGTGGGCCGCGACCTGCCGCGCGCTGGGCATCGAGGAGCACGCCGGCGTCCCGTTCGCCGAGCGGCTGGGCCGCATCGCCGAGCTGGACGGGGCCGTCACGGCGGCCGTGGCGAAGCTCACGCTGGACGAGGCCGTCGAGCGGCTGACCGAGGCCGGCGCCCCCGTCGCTCCCCTCCTCTCCCACGCCGAGATGCTCGCCCTCGACCACTTCGCGCACCGGAAAGTGCAGGACGAAGGGCCCGTCCGGACCACCGTCCACCCGCCGGTCAAGGGCGGGACGGCGCCCGAGGCGGACGAGCACCGAGGCCAGGGCTGGCGTCTCACGGAATGAAATTCGGGTGGGATTGTCCTACCCGTTTGGCATGCTGGGGACGTGAACGCGCGTGCGGTGAGTCCTGCTCTGGTCGGCCGGGCGGCGGAGCTGGGGCAGCTGCGGGACGCCCTCGCCGCCGCGCCCGGGGCCGTCCTCGTCGGCGGTGACGCCGGGCTCGGCAAGACGCGCCTCATCAAGGAGTTCGCCCGGTCCGTCGAGGGGGAGGCGAACGTCCTCGTCGGCGGCTGCCTGGAGCTCGGCTCCGACGGCCTGCCGTTCGCGCCGTTCACCACCGTGCTGCGCGGCCTCGTCCGGGAGATCGGCATCGACGGCGTCGCGGCGCTCGTCCCGCGCGGCGACACCGGCGGCCTCGCCCGGCTGCTGCCGGAGTTCGGCGAGCCGGAGTCCGACGCCGCGTCCGGGGAGGAGCGCGCCCGGCTGTTCGAGGTCGTGCTGTCGCTGCTGGAGCGGCTCGCCGAGCGCGGCCCGGTCGTGCTCGTCATCGAGGACGCCCACTGGGCCGACCGCTCCACCCGCGACCTGCTGGCCTTCCTCGTGCGCAACCTCGGCCGGGGGCCCGTGCTGGTCGTCCTGACCTACCGGACGGACGAGCTGCACCGCACCCATCCGCTGCGCCAGCTCCTCGCCGGGCTCGAACGGCTGGAACGGGTGCGCCGCACCGACCTCGGCAAGCTGACCCGCGCCGACGTGTCCGCGCTCGTCGCCCAGCTGCTCGGCCAGAACCCGCCGCCCGGCCTGGTCGAGCGGATCGAGGCGCGCAGCGAGGGCAACCCGCTGTTCATCGAGGCGCTGCTCGACGACGACGGCGGGCTGGCGTGCGAGCTGCCCGAGTCGCTGCGCGACCTGCTGCTCGCCGGCGTGCAGCGGCTCCCCGACGAGACGCAGGACGTCCTGCGCGACGCGAGCGGCAGCAGCACCCGCATCGAGCACGCGCTGCTCTCCGCCGTGTCCGGGCTCGGCGACGCCGCGCTGACCCGCGTGCTGCGGCCCGCCGTCGCCGCCAACGTCCTGGTCGTGGACGGCGACGGGTACGCGTTCCGGCACGCGCTGATCCGCGAGGCCATCCACGACGACCTGCTGCCGGGCGAGCACACCCGCCTCCACAAGCGCTACGCCGAGACCCTGGAGGAGAACCCGTCACTGGTCTCCGCCGGGCGGCTGTGGGTCGAGCTGAGCTACCACTGGAAGCAGGCCCACGACAGCACGTGGGCGCTGGTCGCGGCCTGGCGCGCCGCCGGCGAGGCGCGCAAGGCGCTCGCCCATGCCGAGTGTCTGGCGATGCTCGAACGCGTCCTGCAGCTGTGGGACCTCGTCCCCGACGCGGCGGAGCGCATCGACGCCGGCTTCGTCAAGGTGCTGATGGACGCCGCGACCGCCGCCGACCTCGCCGGCGAGTACGACCGCGGCATCAAGCTCGTCACCGCCGCGCTCAAGGAGGTCGAGGCCGCCGACGGCGCGCGCGACACCGAGTGCTGGGCGACGCTGCTGGTGCTGCGCGCCAGGATGCGGTACCAGATGGCGCGCCCCGGCTTCGTCGAGGACCTGCGCGCCGCCGTCAAGGCGCTGCCCGCCGAACCGCCGACCGTGCTGCGCGCGCGGGCGCTGTCGATGCTCGGCAACTACGTGCGCGTCACCACCGAGATCGGCGCGGCGCGCGACGCGGCCGAGGAGTCGCTGGCGGTCGCGCGCCGGCTCGGCGACCCGCTCGCGGAGGCGGAGGCGCTCATCACGCGGTACTGCGCCGACACCGACTACGAGAACGACGTCGGCCTCGCCGAGATCGAGGCGACCGCCGAGCGCGCCCGCAACCACCAGGTGCTGCTGCGCTACTACGTCATCAAGTCGCACTTCCTGGAGGGCGCCGGCCGGCACGCCGAGGCCGCCGCGGTCGCGGCGCACGGCAAGGAGCTGGCCCGCGAGTACGGGGTGGCCCGCACCCAGGGCACGTTCCTGTGCATCAACCAGGCTGAGCCGCTCGTCTCGCTCGGCCGGTGGGACGAGGCCATGGCCGTGATGAACCACGCGCTCGCGCAGGACCCGGCCATCACCACCCGGACGTCGCTGCTCGTCCTGACCGGCTGGGTGGCGCTGGCGCGCGGCGACCTCGCGACCGCGCGGGAGCGGCTCGCCACGTCCCGCGACATCAAGAAGCTGAAGGCGGAGTGGCTGAAGACGCAGGACTACTTCGGCACGCTGTGGCTGGAGGCGAACATCGCGCTGGCCGAGGGCCGCCCCGCCGCCGCGCTGGAGGCGGTCCGGCCCGTCGTCGACCAGGCGGGCATGCCGGACGACGCGCGCTACGCGTGGCCGGTGCTGCTCGCGGGCGCCGCGGCCTGCGCCGAGCTCGGCGACGGCGCGGCGGGCGAGCTCGCCCGGATCGAGGAGCGGGCCGCCGGGCTGGAGTCGAGCGGGCCGCTGCAGCGCGCGCACTGCCTCACGTTCGCCGCCGAGCTGGCCCGTGCCCGGGGCGTCCTCGACCAGGCCGCCTGGGCGGAGGCCGCCGCCACGTGGGAGACGCTCGCCAACCCCTACGCCCGCGCCCGCTCCCTGCTCCGGTCCGCGGAGGCGCTGCTCGCGGGCGGCGACCACGACGCGGCCTCGGACGCGCTGCGCACCGCCGGCGACCTCGCCGCGGAGCTGCGGGCGCCGCTGCTCGCCGCGGACGTCGCCGACATGCTGCGCCGGGTGCGGTCGCCGCGCCGCGGCGACGCGTCCGCGCCGCTCGGGCTGACGCCCCGCGAGTTCGAGGTGCTGCGCCTGGTGGCGGAGGGGCGCAGCAACCGCGACATCGCCGAGGCGCTGTTCATCTCCGTGAAGACGGCGAGCGTCCACGTGTCGAACATCCTCGGCAAGCTGGAGGTGGCGAGCCGGGGCGAGGCCGCCGCGACCGCGCACCGGATGCGGCTGTTCGCCGCCCCGAAGGCCCGCGCCTGACCTGCTGCGGAGCGTGATCGATTCGGCGGCGGGGGACCTCCCCTCCCGGATCCCCCGCCCCGAACCGTCGGACCACACGGGAACATCGTGGCCGGCCGGCCGGGGCACGGCCCGCGGAAGCAGGCGGTGCTTCGCCGTCCGGAGAGACGGCCCGTGACCCGTCCGGCCACTGCCCAGTCTTGTGGTCCGGAGGCCCCGACGGCGCGCGAGACATACCGTTCGGGGCGAGAGAAAAAAGCGACGGTGCCGAGCCGCGTTCCGTGACCCGGCACCATCGCCCTCCGGCACGTGCCCTGTGGCGCGCGGTCAGCGCGGGACGCGCGCCACGCAGAACACCGTCTGCCCGAACGGCGGGCGGACGAAGCGCTCGATGGCGCGCGTGGTCGGCACCACCGTCCGGTCGTAGATCTTGACGAGCCGCGGGTCGGGGTAGCCGGCGCCGCCGCGGCGGACCGCGAACCACCAGGCGATGCCGCCGAGGAAGTTCATCGGCTTGAGCACCTCGGGGACGAGCCCCGCCTCCCGGACGGACGCCTCCATCGTCTGCGGCGTGTACCGGGTGACATGCCCGACCTTGCGGTCGAAGTCGCCGTAGAGCTGCATGTAGCCGGGCACCCAGATGACGATGCGGCCGCCGGGCTCGGTGACGGCGGCGAGGTCGCGGAGCGCCTGCACATCGTCCTTGATGTGCTCCAGCACGTTCATCATCACGACGGTGTCGACCTTCTGCCGGATCTTGATGTCGTCCGGCAGGGCCAGGTCGATGACCTCGACGTCGTCGTTGCCGTCGTAGCGGCTGCGCAGCTCGCCGACGCAGTACGGGTCGTTGTCGCTGACGACGAGGTAGTCGAGCCGCCCCGCGAACTGCTCGGAGAAGTGCCCGAGGCCGGAGCCGACCTCCAGCATCGACCGGCCCACGTACGGGGCGACGGTCTCGTACTCGTACTTGCGGTAGTTGCGGGCCTCGTCGCCGCCGAGGTGGTTCTCCAGCGCGCCCTCACCGGCGGCGGGCTGGACGACGTCACCGTCGGCGTTCACGTGCGGCGCGGGCCCGGTGCCCGGACCGCCCTTCTTCGGGTCGCTGCCGAGCAGGCCGAGGAGGCTGCCCGCGATGGACTTCTTCTGACCAAGTGACTGCATACTTCCCGCTCGCTGGGTGCGTTGGCGTTCGGCTTCTCGTTCGCCGGATCCGTGGCCCGGCCCGCCCGGGGCCGGTCGATCTCTGGCGCGAAGGTCGGGACAGTCTACCCATGCGTGCACGCCGGGCGTCCGTCAGTGACCGCGTCGGCGGGCGCCCGGACGGCGTGTCGCCTGCTCGGAGCGGGCGCCGGATCAGCCGATCGTCCGGTGCACGGTCTCCCGCTCGCTCGGCCCCGGCTCGGACGGCGCGATCCACGGGCCCGGGATCGACGGGTCGAGCACGCCCTCCTCGATCCAGGCGAAGTCGCCGGCGAGGACGGCCCGCGCCAGCTTCGCGTCCATCGCGTCGGTGTTGCGCCACAGCCCGTCGAACAGCTCGTCCACGCGGACGCGCGCCTGCTTGCAGAACGCGTCGGCGAGCAGCAGCGCCGACTTGCCGGGCGTCCCGTCCGAGAGCCCGCTCTGGCCGGACGCGTCGGCGTGGGCGCGGACGCACACCGCGCTCATCGCGAACAGCTCGGCGCCGATGTCGACCATCCGGCCGAGGAACCCCTGCTTGCGCTCCAGCCCGCCCTGCCAGCGCCCCGCCGCGTAGAAGACCGACCGGGCCAGCTTGCGGGACGCCCGCTCCACGAACCGCAGGTGCCGCGCGAGCACCCCGAACTCGGCGTAGGAGTTCGGCCGCTGCCCGGCGCCGGTGACGAGCGTCGGCAGCCAGCGCGCGTAGAACCCGCCGGCCTTCGCCGCCGCCCGCGCCTTGCGCGCGGGGGAGGCGTCCGGGTCGATGACCTCGCCGGCCGCCGACAGGTGCGCGTCCACCGCCTCGCGGGCGATGAGCAGGTGCATGATCTCGGTGGAGCCCTCGAAGATCCGGTTGATGCGCAGGTCGCGCACCACCTGCTCCACCGGGACGCCGCGCTCGCCGCGCGCCGCGAGCGACGCCGCGGTCTCGTAGCCGCGCCCGCCGCGCAGCTGCATCAGGTCGTCCGCGGCGCGGCACGCCATCTCCGACGACCACAGCTTCGCCAGCGCCGCCTCGATCCGGATGTCATTGCGCTCGTCGTCGGCGAGCTGGCTGGACAGGTCGTGCATCGCCTCCATCGCGTACGCGGTCGCCGCGATGAACGCGATCTTGCGGGACACGGCCTCGTGCTCGCCGACCGGCCGGCCCCACTGCACCCGCTCCCGCGACCACTCGCGGGCGATCCGGGCCGCCCACTTGCCGCTCGCCGCGCACATCGCCGGCAGCGACAGCCGCCCGGTGTTCAGCGTGGTCAGCGCGATCTTCAGGCCGGCGCCCTCCGCGCCGATCAGGTTCGCCTTCGGGACGCGGACGTCGTGGAACCGGGTCACGCCGTTCTCGATGCCGCGCAGCCCCATGAACGCGTTGCGGTTCTCGACCGTGATGCCGGGCGTGTCCATGTCCACGATGAACGCGGAGATGCCGCCGCGGTGCCCGGCCGACTTCGGCACGCGCGCCATCACCACGACGAGGTCGGCGACGACGCCGTTCGTCGTCCACAGCTTGACGCCGTTGAGGACGTAGTCGTCCCCGTCGGGGACGGCGGTGGCGCGCAGCCGGGCCGGGTCGGAGCCGACGTCGGGCTCGGTCAGCAGGAACGCGCTGACCTGCCGGGCGCAGCGCGGCAGCCACTCCTCCTTCTGCTCCCGGGTGCCGAACATCTTGACCGGCTGCGGGACGCCGATGGACTGGTGCGCCGACAGCAGTGCGCCGAGCGCCCCGCACACC
Source organism: Actinomadura sp. NPDC049382 (assembly GCF_040677125.1). Lineage (NCBI taxonomy): Bacteria > Bacillati > Actinomycetota > Actinomycetes > Streptosporangiales > Thermomonosporaceae > Actinomadura > Actinomadura sp. NPDC049382. The sequence continues at coordinate 94,123 of NZ_JBFARO010000009.1, read as the reverse complement.
GATCCGACGACCATCAGCGCGCGGCCGTAGTAGTACTGGCTGAGCCCGAGCCCGCCGTACTTCTCCGGGACCTTCATGCCGAGCGCGCCGAGGTCGCGGAGCCCGGCGACGACCTCGTCGGGGATGCGCGCCTCCCGCTCGATCAGCGCCGAGTCGACCCGGGTGGCGCAGAACTCGGTGAGCCGGGCGAGGAACGCCTCGCCCTTGCGCCGCTGCTCGGCATCCGGACGCGGATGCGGGTGGATCAGGTCCAGCCGGAAATCGCCAAGGAACAGCTGCTTGCCGAAGCTCGGCAGCCGCCATTCGGTCTCCCGTGCCTCTTCGGCGACCTTCCGGGCCGTCCGCTCGTCGACATGCGCATACGTCTGCTGACTCATGGTGACCGCATTTCCCGTGACCGGATCGGGAAACCCCGGGCGTCCCCCGGCGGGAGGTGATCCAATGGACGGACCGGCGCCGGAGGCTCGACCGGCTCGGACCAGAGGGGTGCACCGCGCGCATGAGCGAGTCACGCAAACCCACGCTCATCGCCTCGGTGCAGCGCGCCCTGCACCTCATGGAGGCGGTGGCGTCGCATCCCGGCGGCGCGCCCGCCAAGCAGCTCGCCCGGGAGGCGCGGCTCCCGCTCGCCACCACCTACCACCTGCTGCGCACCCTCGCCCACGAGGGCTACGCGACCCGGCTGCCGGACGGCGTCTGGGTGCTCGGCGAGCGGGTCGAGGCCCTGTACGAGCAGGGCCGGTCGCAGCGGCTGCCCGCCCGGCTCCGGCCCGCCCTCGTCGCGCTGCGCGACGAGCTGGGCGCCGCCGCCTACTTCGGCATGCAGGTGGACGACGAGATCCGGCTCATCGACGTCGCCGACGGCCCTCGCGCGCCCCGCGTCGACCTGTCGGTCGGGTTCGAGGACGCCGCGCACGCGACCGCGATCGGCAAGTGCGTGCTGAGCCAGCTCGACGACGAGCGCCGCCGCGACTACCTGTCCCGGCACCCCCTCGTCGACCTGACCCCGCACACCATCACCGAGCAGGCCCGGCTGGTGCACTCGCTCAGCACGCCGACCGGCCTGCTGTTCGACCGCGAGGAGTACGCGCTCGGCACCGGCTGCGCGGCCGTCGCGGTGACGGACGCGGCGGGCGCGGTGACCGGCGCGCTCGCGATCTCGTGCCGGCCGGCGAAGCTGCCCCGCATCGAGCGGTCCGCGCACCGGATGCGCGCGGCCGCCGAGCGGATCCAGCGCACGCTGACCCTCTCCGGCTGAGCGGCCGTCCGGCGCTCGCCGCGACCGGGCGCGCGGACCATGACCGCCCCCCGCCCCGGCGAGGCCGTCACGGCCGAGTCGGTGGCGATGGCCTTCCGCACCACCTACCGGCCGGAGGCCGCCCGGGGCGCCACGGTCGGCTACGAGGTCCGCATGGGCGACTTCACCCTCCGCCTGCAGCTCACCGGCGGGGACCTCGCGGTCGGCGCCGGCCCGCACCCGGCCCCGGACCCGGTCATCGAGCGGCTCGCCGACCAGGGCGTCCATGCTCTGATGACCGGCGCGAAGACCCCTGACCAGGCGCTGGCCGACGGCACCGTCCGCGTCGAAGGCGACCCCGGCCTCCTCCACCGCTTCGTCGAGACCTTCCGCTTCTGAGGCGCGGCCGCGGCGTCGGACGGCCTTCAGGAGAGGCGGCGGCGCGTCCAGTAGAAGCAGACGCCGCAGAGCCCCAGGGTGAGGACGGCGAACAGCCCCGTCTCCGCCCACTGCAGCGGCCAGAAGCGGTCGGCGGGCTGGTAGACCACCTTCTGCTTGTAGCCGAGCCGCGCGATCTCGGTGAAGCACTTCTCGGCGGGCCCGTCGGGCGGGTCCGGCGGCCCCGCCTCCGGCGCGCCCGCCTTCGGCGCGGGCATCGGAGGCGGCCCCGGCGGGGCGCACGCTCCCGTGATCAGGGCGCCGGGCAGGGCCGCCGCGCGCCCGGACGCGTCGACCGTGTGGTTCGCGAGCGTCCACGCCCCCGGCGCCGCGTCCGTCTGCACCGTCATGGCCTTGGAGCCCTGGTCCAGCGTCATCTGCGACATGTTCTTCGACGTGATCGCCACGGTCGCGGTCTCCGGCGGGACGAGGTGGGCGCGGATCCACACCGGCATCGCGACCTGGACGCCGACGAAGACGGCGAGGGTGATCGCCATCGCCGGCACGGTGCGCCGGGTGAGGACGCCCGCCGTCACGCCGAGCGCGAAGGCGAAGGCCGCGTACCCGATCGGGACGATGCCGTGCGCGCCGAACGCGAGCGGCGCGATCCGCGGGAAGCGTTCGGCCGCGGCCCTGTCCAGGGGGCCCGCCCACCAGTTGGCGGCGCGGACGGCGATCCCGGCGGCGAGCATCGCGGCCAGCCCGACGAGGCCGAGCTTGACGGCCAGCCAGCGGCTCCGCGTGATGCTCTGGTTCCACACGAGCCGGTGCGTGCCGCTCTCCAGCTCGCGGGCGATGAGCGGCGCCCCCCAGAAGATCCCGATGAGCGCGGGCAGGACCGTCACGATCACGACCAGCGCGCCGTACTCCACCTGGTGGTCGGTGAAGAACCGCCTGGCGAAGTGCGCGCAGGCGTTCTCCGTGCCGCAGGACGCGAGCCCTCTGTCGTAGGCGTCGGCCAGGCCGGGCCCGCTGACGGCGAGGGCCGCGCCGAGGACGGCGAGCCCGCCGAACACCACCGCGGCCTGGACCCGGAACTGCCGGAACGTCAACCAGATCATCGGATCGCCTCCAGCGTGGGACGGCTCGGGGCCTGGGCCATGTAGGCGAGGACGAGGTCCTCAACGCCGATCTGCCCGACCGTCCAGGCCGGGTCGTGGATCGGGCCATCCGTCCGGACGACCAACGTGCTCTGCCGGTCGGTGTGGCTCTCGGACACGACGTGCTGGTCCGCCGGCAGCTTCTCCTTGCGCGGCCCGGTCAGCCGGTGATGGGTCGCGAGCAGGTCGTCGATGTCCCCGGCGACCCGGACGTGCGATTCCACGAGCACGATGAGGTAGTCGCACGTCCGCTCCACGTCCGACACCAGGTGGGACGACAGGACGACGCTGAGCGAGTGCTCGGCGACGGCCTCCATCAGCCCCTGGAGGAACTCGCGCCGGGCCAGCGGGTCGAGCGCCGCGACGGGCTCGTCCAGGATGAGCAGCTCCGGCCGCTTGGCGATGCCCAGCGTCAGCGCCAGCTGGGCGCGCTGCCCGCCGGACAGCTTCCCCGCCTTGTGCCGCAGGCCGAGCCCGAGCCGCCCGACCCGCTCGCGCGCGAGGGCGTCGTCCCACCGCGGGTTGAGCCGGGCGCCGAGCGCCAGATGGTCGCCGACGCTGAGCCCGGAGTACGTCGGCGTGTCCTGCGCGACGTACCCGACCCTGGCCAGCTGCTCCGGCCCCGCGGCCGGCCGCTCGCCGAGCACCCGGATGCTCCCGGCCGTCGGCGCCAGCTGGCCGACCGCGAGGTTCAGCAGCGTGCTCTTGCCCGCCCCGTTCGGCCCGACGAGCCCCACGACCCGTCCGGCCGGAATGTCCAGCGTGCAGTCGGACAGCGCCCACCGCTGCCCGTACCTCTTGCCCAGCCCCCGGGCCTCCAGGACGGCGGTCACGCTATGTCCTCCTCGCGGGCGGACCGAAACGTGGTCATGAACAGCGCTTCGATGCTCTCGTCGTCCAGCCCGGCCAGCCGCGCCTTCGCGAGCCAGCGCTCCAGGTCCTTGCGCAGCGGCCCGTGCGCGGCGAGCGACTCGCCGGCCAGCGACCGCGTCACGAACGTCCCGACCCCCGGGCGCGGCGCGACGAGCCCCTCGTGCTCCAGCTCCCGGTACGCCTTGAGCACGGTGTTCGGGTTGATCGCCAGCTGCGCCACCACGTCCTTGACCGTGGGCAGCTGGTCACCGACCCGCAGCAGATCGAGCCGCAGCGCGTGCCGCACCTGCCGGACGAGCTGCATGTACGGCGACACCCCCGACCCGGAGTCCAGATGGAACTCGATCACCGCCACCTCCATTTAACTAGGATGCTAGTACTTTAGAGGTGTAGTCCTCTCCGATGTCAATGCGCGGGAACGAAGACCCTCCGAACATCCCCAAATTCGGGCAATACGGGCCGCATCGAACGGCTGGCCGGGCATGACCCCGACATGTCCACTTGGAGCAATGACGACCTGACCCGCCTCGGCGGCGCCGCCGAGATCCAGATCGCGCCGGAGAACAGCGACGGCACGCTGCGCGACCCGACCACGATCTGGATCGTCCGCAGCGGCGAAGAGATGTACGTACGCTCGGTCAACGGCCCCGACGGCCACTGGTACCAGACCGCCGAGAACACCCACCGCGGCCAGATCAAGGCCGACGGCACGACCGTGGACGTGGCGTTCATCGACGAGCCCGACCCGACCGTCAACGAGCAGGTAGACGCCGCCTACCTGACCAAGTACGGCAGCACGCCCTACGCCGAGCCGATGACCCGCCCCGGCCCCAGAGACACCACCCTCAGACTCACCCCCCGCTGACCACGGAGCGAGCAAGCGCCGACCGTCGCGGTGGAGCCGTGACGGTCGGTCGGCATGCCCGCCGTGACCACGGGCAGGCCGCCGAGGCGTGGCGGTAGAGCGCGGCCGTCCAGGTGGTTGGTCGGTACTGGTTCGAGCGGGCGTGCAACCTTTTGTGGGGGTTGGTGCATCAGGGGGGTGTGGGGCAGGGGAGGGGTGGGCGGATGGCGGGGCGGGACGAGGAGTTCACCGCTTACGTGACGGCGCGGATGGGGTGGTTACGGCGGGTCGCCTACCTGCTGTGCCAGGACTGGCACCGGGCGGACGACCTGGTGCAGTCCGCGATCACGCGGTTGTACGTGCACTGGCGGCGGGCGGCGGCGGCCGACAACGTGGACGGGTACGCGCGGACGGTGCTGGTCCGGGTGTTCCTGGCCGAGCAGCGGGGCGGGTGGCGGCAGCGGGTGCGGGTCGTCGAGCGGCCGCCCGATGCGGCCGTCGAGCCCGCCGACCACGCGGGCGGTGTGGATCTGCGGGCGGCGCTCGCGGTGCTGCCGCCTCGGCAGCGGGCGGTCGTGGTCCTGCGGTTCTACTGCGACCTCTCGGTCGAGCAGACCGCCGGTGTGCTGGGGTGCTCCGCCGGGACGGTCAAGAGCCAGACCGCGCGCGGCCTGGACGCGTTGCGGCGGGTGCTGGAGGGGGAGCCGGCATGAACGGTCTCAGGGGTGAGCTGGAGCGTCTCGCCGGGGAGCCCGCTCCGGCGTCCGGGGTGGACGTCGCGGCGGCGGTGGTCGCCGGGCGGCGGGTGAAGCGGAGGAGGCGGGCGGGGGTCCTCGCGGTGGTAGTGGGGGTCGCTGCGGTCGCGGTGGGGGTGGTGGTGCTGCCGTCGTCGCAGGAGGAGCGCGTCCCGAAGGTAGTGGAGCCGGCGAAGTATCCGAGCCCGCTGATCGAGAAGGCGCGGTTCGGGTGGCTGCCCGCGGGGTTCGCGCGGACGCGGGTCACGCAGGACGGCGGGCGCGTCCCCGCCTTCAAGGTGAGCGCGGGGCGCGGGCCCGGGAGCCAGTCGATCGAGTTGACCGTGCTGCCGCCGGGGACGCGGCCGGCGATCCCGCTGCTGCCGGGGGCGCGGAAGGGGCGGCTGACGAAGGCGGCGCCGGTGAACGGGCGGCCCGCGTACTGGTCGATCAGGCCGGGCGGTCCTGGGTCGGCGCAGGTGGCGGCGGAGTTCCGGTGGGAGTACCGGCCGAAGACGTGGGCGCTGCTGTCGGTCAACGACCGTGGTGTTGCGACGGAGGAGACCGTCCACCGGATCGCGGCTGGGGTGCGATTCGGCGGGGGCGGGCCGGTGGCGTTTCCGGTGAGGGTCGGCGGTCTTCCGGACGGGCTCAAGGTCGGACGGGTGTGGCTCGGTGCCGGGCCGGACGTCATGTTCTCGCTCGGCGGGCCCGGCGCGGGCGACGAGCTGATGATCTCGGTGAGTCCGGCGAGTCGGGTCGCCAGGGCGCGGTCAGCGGCGAACACGGTGATCGACGGGCATCCCGCCTTTGACACCCGGCTGCCGCATCCCGGGCCGACGGCCGGGCGGGTGCCCGCGTCGAAGGCGCAGATCCTCCGCGTGTTCGGGGTGCGCGGGTTCGACATCGGCATCGACGCGCGGGGCGAGCCGCTCCGGCGGCTCCAGGCGGGCGGGGGGCTGACGGGCCTGTTCCGGCGGATCGAACCGCTCGGCTCCGATCCCGAGGGGTGGACGGCGACACCGCTTCGTTAGTCGTCCGTTTTGTGCCGGGGACGTAGTTCGGCGATGCTTGGGGAGTGTCAACGGAGACTCTGAACGGCGCCGCCGAGCTGCGCGCCTTCCTGCACGGCCTGCCGGGCGTGGACCGGGTGGGCGCCGAAGAGCGGGCCGCGCGGCTGGCCACCAGGTCGATCAAGACGACGGCGAAGGCCGCGGCGATCGACCTGGCGATCTCGATGGTGGACCTGACCACGCTGGAAGGCGCGGACACGCCCGGGAAGGTGCGGGCGCTGTGCGCCAAGGCCGCCCACCCGGACCCGGCGGACGCGTCGGTGCCGAAGGTCGCGGCGGTGTGCGTCTACTCGGACCTGGTGGACGTCGCCGTCCGGTCCCTGGCGGGGACGGGCATCGGCGTCGCGAGCGTGGCGACGGCGTTCCCGGCGGGGCGGGCGCCGCTGGAGGCCAAGCTCGCCGACACGCGGGCCGCGGTCGCGGCGGGCGCCGCGGAGATCGACATGGTGATCGACCGCGGCGCGTTCCTGGCCGGCGACTACGCCAAGGTGTTCGACGAGATCACCGCCGTGAAGGACGCCTGCGGGGACGCCCACCTGAAGGTGATCCTGGAGACCGGCGAGCTCGCCACCTACGACAACGTGCGGCGGGCGTCGTGGCTCGCGATGCGGGCCGGGGCCGACTTCATCAAGACCTCCACCGGCAAGGTGGCGCCGGCGGCGACGCTGCCGGTCACGCTGGTGATGCTGGAGGCCGTCCGCGACTACCGCGCGGCCACCGGGCGGCAGGTCGGCGTGAAGCCGGCCGGCGGCATCAAGACCACCAAGGACGCGATCAAGTACCTGGTGCTGGTGAACGAGACCGCCGGCCCGGACTGGCTGACCCCCGAGTGGTTCCGGCTCGGCGCGTCCAGCGTGCTGAACGATCTGCTCATGCAGCGCCGCAAGCTGGCCACCGGCGTCTATTCCGGTCCCGACTACTTCACGCTGGACTGACCATGGTTTTCGAGTACGCGCCGGCGCCCGAGTCGCGGGCGGTCGTCGACATCCGCGCCTCCTACGGGCTGTTCATCGGCGGCGAGTTCACCGACGGGCACGGCGAGCCGTTCAAGTCGATCAACCCGGCGGACGAGAGCGTCCTGGCCGACATCGCGTGCGCCGACGAGGGCGACGTCGACCGCGCCGTGAAGGCCGCGCGCACGGCCTTCGACAAGGTGTGGGGGCCGATGCCCGGCCGGGAGCGCGCCAAGTACCTGTACCGGATCGCCCGGATCATCCAGGAGCGGTCGCGGGAACTGGCCGTGCTGGAGTCGATCGACAACGGCAAGCCGATCCGCGAGTCCCGGGACGTGGACGTCCCGCTGGTCGCGGCCTGGTTCTTCTACTACGCCGGATGGGCCGACAAGCTCCCGTACGCCGGGTTCGGCCCGGATCCGCGGCCGGTGGGCGTCGCGGGGCAGGTGATCCCGTGGAACTTCCCGCTGCTGATGCTGGCCTGGAAGATCGCGCCCGCGCTGGCCTGCGGCAACACGGTGGTGCTCAAGCCCGCCGAGACGACGCCGCTGACCGCGCTGCTGTTCGCCGACATCTGCCGGCAGGCCGAACTGCCCCCGGGCGTCGTCAACATCGTCACCGGCGCCGGGGAGACGGGCCGCGCGCTGGTCGAGCACGAGGGCGTCGACAAGGTCGCCTTCACCGGCTCGACCGAGGTGGGACGGCAGATCGCCCGCTCCCTGGCGGGGACCGGTAAGAAGCTCACCCTGGAACTCGGCGGCAAGGCCGCCAACATCGTCTACGCGGACGCGGCGCTCGACCAGGCCGTCGAGGGCATCGTCAACGGGATCTTCTTCAACCAGGGGCACGTGTGCTGCGCCGGGTCGCGGCTGCTCGTCCAGGAGTCGGTCGCCGACGAGGTGCTGGAGCGGCTGAAGGCGCGGATGGCGACGCTGCGCGTCGGCGACCCGCTCGACAAGAACACCGACGTCGGCGCGATCAACTCGGCCGCGCAGCTCGCGAAGATCAAGGAGCTGTCGGAGGCCGGGGAGAGCGAGGGCGCCGAGCGGTGGTCGCCGCCGTGCGAGCTGCCGTCCCAGGGCTTCTGGTTCGCGCCGACGATCTTCACCGGCGTCGCGCAGTCGCACCGGATCGCCCGCGAGGAGATCTTCGGGCCGGTGCTGTCGGTGCTGACGTTCCGCACCCCGGACGAGGCCGTCACCAAGGCCAACAACAGCCCCTACGGGCTGTCGGCCGGCATCTGGACCGAGAAGGGCTCGCAGATCCTCTGGACGGCGCAGCGGCTGCGCGCCGGGGTGGTGTGGGCCAACACGTTCAACAAGTTCGACCCGGCCTCACCGTTCGGCGGCTACAAGGAATCGGGGTTCGGCCGCGAGGGCGGACGCCACGGACTGGAGGCCTACCTCAATGCCTGACCGTCTCGCCGTCCGCAAGACCTACAAGCTGTTCATCGGCGGCGCGTTCCCCCGATCGGAGTCCGGCAGGTCGTACGTGGTCACCGACGCCAAGGGCCGTTTCGTCGCCAACGCCTCGCAGGCGTCCCGCAAGGACGCCCGGGACGCGGTCGTCGCCGCGCGCAAGGCGTTCCCCGGCTGGTCCGGGCGCACCGCCTACAACCGCGGCCAGATCCTGTACCGGGTCGCCGAGATGCTGGAGGGCCGCCGCGACCAGTTCGTGGACGAGCTGCGCCGGGCCGGCGCCTCCAAGGGCGCCGCGGGCGCCGAGGTGGACGCCGCCGTCGACCGGTGGGTCTGGTACGCGGGCTGGGCCGACAAGCTGAGCGCCGTCGCCGGCGCCGCCAACCCCGTGTCCGGGCCGTTCTTCAACTTCTCCACGCCCGAGCCCACCGGGGTCGTCGCCGTCGTCGCGCCCGACTCGCCGCTGCTCGGGCTGGTGTCGGTGGTGGCGCCCGCCATCGTGTCCGGCAACACCGCCGTGGTGGTCGCCTCCGAGCCGGCGCCGCTGCCGTCCATCACCCTCGCCGAGGTGCTGGCCACGTCCGACCTGCCGGGCGGCGTCGTCAACGTCCTCACCGGCCGCCGCGCGGAGATCGCGCCCTGGCTCGCGACCCACATGGACGTCAACGCCATCGACCTCGCCGGCGTCCCGGACGACCAGGTCGGCGACCTGGAGGAGAAGGCCGCCGAGAACCTGAAACGCGTCCTGCGCCCCACGGAGACCGACTGGACCGAGGAGCCGGGAACCGCCCGTATGACGGCATTTCTGGAGACGAAGACCGTCTGGCACCCGGTGGGCGTCTAATTCGATTTGACGCTCCGCGTGTAGAGGGTCACAAAGTGTGGAATAGATCTCCCCGTAACTGATCATTTCGGGGGGGAGATCAGTGGCAACGAAAACCGCATCGCGCACGACCGCGAGCCGAGGGACGGCCGGTCGCGCGAAGAGCACAGCAAGCAAGTCCACCACCGCCAAGAAGCCGGCGGCCAAGCGCACGTCGGCGGCGAGCTCGTCGTCCCGGTCGACCACCACCAGGTCGACCGGGACCAAGAGCGGCACGGCGAAGAAGTCGACCGCGTCCAGCCGGACGTCGTCGACCGCCGCGACCCGCGTCACCAAGGCCGCGAGCCAGGCCAAGACCGCCGCGACGCAGATGAAGTCGGTGGCGACCAAGGCGTCCTCGTCGGCCAAGGCCATGACGGCGATGACCAAGGCGATGACCAGCGCCACCAAGGCGATGTCCGACGCCGCGAAGGCGATGGACGCGGCCGCGAAGGTCATCACCACCACCGCCAAGTCGAGCACGGCGAAGAAGAGCACGCCCGCGAGCAGGAGCACGTCGTCCAAGGCGAGCACCTCGAAGGCGAGCACCTCGAAGTCGGGGACGTCCAGGGCGAAGGCGGGCACGTCCAAGTCGAGCTCGTCCCGCAAGACGACCTCGGCGGCGTCCAGCCGGTCGCGGCCGACCACCTCGGCCCGGACCAGCTCGTCGAAGTCGAGCACGGCGAAGTCGAAGCCGTCGAGCACGGCCAAGAAGGCGTCCGCGCCCAAGTCGCGGACGTCGGCGGCCCGCAAGACGACCTCGTCCAAGACCACAACGAGCACCAGGTCGGGGACGTCATCGCGGTCCGGTACGGCCCGCAAGACGCCCGCCCGCCGCGCGATGGAGGCGGCGGGGACCACCGCCGCGGCCGCGCAGTCCGCGTCCTCGATGGTCGAGCCGAAGACCGGCCCGTTCCAGCACTCGACGCGGAGCGAAGGCGGGTTCCTCAGCGGGCTCACCAACGCCGGCCGCGAGCGCTGAGGATGGACGAGAAGGACATCCTCGCGCGCATCGACGAGTACGTCGGCGAGGAGCAGCGGCTCCGCGAGCGCTACCAGCGCGACGAGCTGGGGCGCGAGGAGGAGCACCGGCGGCTGGAGCAGCTGGAGGTCGCCCTCGACCAGTGCTGGGACCTGCTGCGCCGCCGCAGGGCCCGGTTGGACGCCGGTCAGGACCCGGACGCCGCCGACGTCCGGCCGCCGGACGAGGTCGAGGGCTACCTCCAGTGACGCCGCCGCACCCACCACGCAGGCGGCTGCGGTTCGGCGCCTGCCTTGACCCGGCCGCCGCCGCCCCGCTGCTCCGCACCGCGCAGGACGCGGACCGCTACGGCCTCGACCTGCTCGGCGTCCGCGACCTGCCGCACCGGCGCGGCACCGCCGACGCGCTCACACTGCTGGCCGCCGTGCTGACCGGCACGTCCCGGATCCGGGCGCTGCCCGCGGTGGCGTGCCTGCCGCTGCGCCCGCCCGCCGCGCTCGCCAAGGCGATCGCGACCATGGACCTGCTCAGCGGCGGCCGCGTCGAACTCGGCCTCGGCGCGGGCGCCGACCCGGCCGGCATCGAATCCTACGGCGGCACCCGGCCCGGCGGCGCGGCGGCGCTCCGCGCCCTGGAAGAGGCGGTGCGGCTCATCCGGCTGCACTGGAGCGACCAGCCCGGGCTCCGCTTCGACGGCGACCACTACCGGTTCGCCGCCGCGGACGCCGGCCCGGCGCCGCGGCGGCAGATCGGCGTCTGGCTCGGCGTCACCGGCCCGCGCGGCATCGACCTCGCCGGCCGGATCGCCGACGGCTGGATCGTGCCCTCGTCCCACGTCCCGCCGAAACGCCTCGCGGACGGCCGCCGCCGCCTCGACGACGCCGCCGCCCGGGCCGGCCGCGACCCGGCCGCCATCCGCCGCGTCTACATCCTCGAAGGCGCCCTGGACGGGCGGGACTCCCACGGCTTCCTGCACGGCCCGCCCCGCCAGTGGGTCTACGAACTCACCGAACTGGCCATCGGCCACGGCGTCGACTCGTTCCTCTACGCCGGCGACCCGGCGAACCTCCCGGTCTTCGCCCTGGAGGTCGTCCCCGAAGTCCGAGAGAAGATGGCCCAGGAACGAGTCGTCCTGAAAGACGGAGCCGGGTTCACCCAGGGGGGCGACCCCCTGGAACCCCCGTCACGAGCCGGTCAATCTACACACCACGGTTCGGGCGTTCCGTGACCCTGTGTTTGCCCAGGGGGGCGACCCCCTGGAACCCCCGTCACGGCCGGGAGGCCGGCGGGTCGTGCGACCTCCGGGCGCTAGGGCGCCCTCCGGCCGCACGACCCGTGGGTGGTGGTTGGGGTTCGGGCTTACATGCGTTCTGGGGTGGGGACGCCCAGGAGGTGCAGGCCCGTCTCCAGGGTGCGCAGGGTCGCCGCGCACAGGGCCAGGCGGGACGCCTTCGTTGCCTCGTCCGGGGCCTTCAGGACCGGGCAGTTCTCGTAGAACGTGGTGTAGGCGTCGGCGACCGCGTAGATGTAGGACGCCAGCCGGTGCGGCTCGGCGGTGTCGCCGGCCTGCTTCAGGACGGCGCCGAAGCCGAGCAGTTCGAGGGCGAGCGCCCGCTCGGCCGGGTCGCCCAGAGTGATCGGGCCCGTGGCGTCCTCGACGGCGACGCCGCCCTTGCGGAAGATCGACCGGATCCGGGCCGCCGCGTACTGCAGGTACGGGCCCGTCTTGCCGTGGAACGAGATCATCCGGTCGAAGTCGAAGACGTACTCGCTGTCGCGCGCCACCGACAGGTCGGCGTACTTGACCGCGCCGATGCCGACGTCCCGGACGATCGCGTCCCGCGTCGCGTCGTCGAACGGCTCGTCGTGCTGGATCTCGTCGAAGACGGCGCCGGCCCGTTCGACGGCCTCGTCGAGGAGTTGGGCGAGTTTGACGGTGCCGCCCGCCCTGGTCCGCAGGATCTTGCCGTCGGTGCCGAGGACGTTGCCGATCTGCGCGTGCTCGGCCTCGACCTCGTCGTTCAGCCAGCCCGCCATCCGGGCGACGGCGAAGACCATCTGGAAGTGCAGTGACTGCGGGGCGCCCACCACGTAGATCATCCGGTCGACGTGCTCGGTGTCGACCCGGTACCGGATGGTGGCGAGGTCGGTGGTGGAGTAGTTGTAGCCGCCGTCGCTCTTGCGGATGATCACGGGCAGCGGCTCGCCCTCGCGGCCGGTGAAGCCGGGCGGGAACGCGCACAGCGCCCCGTCGCTGATCACCGCGATGCCCTTGTCCTCCAGCTCCTGGACGGTCGGGGCCAGCAGGTCGTTGTAGAAGCTCTCGCCTTTGATGTCGTCGTCGGTGAGCGTGACGCCGAGCCGCCCGTAGACGGCGTTGAAGTACCGCTTCGACACGTCCACGAGGACGTTCCACAGCCGGAGGGTCTCGGCGTCGCCTGCCTGGAGCGCGACGACCCGCCGCCGGGACCGGTCGGCGAACTCCTCGTCGCCGTCGAACTTCTCCCGTGCGGCCTGGTAGAACGCGGTCAGGTCGCTGACGGACGAGTCGTCCCGGGCGGCGGCGTCCTCGCCGAGGTCGAGCAGGTGCTCGATCAGCATCCCGAACGGGGTGCCCCAGTCGCCGACGTGGTTGTCCCGGACGACGTCGTGGCCGAGGAACGCCAGGATCCGGGCGATCGCGTCGCCGACGATCGTGGTCCGCAGGTGGCCGACGTGCATCTCCTTCGCCACGTTCGGCGAGGAGTACTCGACGACGGTCTTCTGCGGCTCCTCGGCCGCGGGGACGCCGAGCCGCTCGTCCTCCAGGGCGCGCTGCGCCTCGGCGGCGATCCAGCCGTCGCTGAGCGTCAGGTTGATGAAGCCCGGCCCGCTGACCTCGACGTTCGCCACGACGTCGGCGGTGTCGAGGTTCTTGACGATCTCGTCGGCCACGTCTCGCGGCTTGCGGCCCAGCTTCTTGGCCAGCGGCAGCGCCACGTTGGCCTGAAGGTCGGCGAACTGCGACGGCCGGATGACCGGGTCGGCGTCCGCGTATGACGGTCCGAAGGCGGCGCTCAGCGCGGCCTGGACCCGAGCGGCGAGTACGAGTTGCGGATCGGGCATGTCCCAAGGTTATCGGCGCGGGACGCCCGACCGGACCCGGTTTTCCGCTACGGCGCGCCGGGCGGCTCGGTGCGGTCGGGGACGGTGTCGCCGGCGGGACCGCTGACCGGCTGCCGGGGCGCGGGCGGCCCCTCGACGGGCTGCGCCGCCCCTTCCGGGGGTTTTTCGGGTGGTTTGTCGCCCGCGTCGCGCTCGCCGTGCGTCCAGCGGCCGAACCGGGAGGTGCGGGTCGCGGCGACCTGCTCCCGGATCCGCTCGACGATCCGCCCGGCGGCCAGCCGGTGCGCCAGCTCGCACGCCGAGGTGATCGCGCGGGCGTGCGAGGCGCCGTGCGCGATCACGACGGTGCCGTTCAGGCCGAGCAGGACGCCGCCGCCGTAGGTGTCGGGGTCGAGCCGGTCGCGGAGGTCCTGGAGGCGGCGCCGCTGGAGCAGCGCGCCCATCCGCGCCGCCGGGGTGGAGGTCATCGCGTCGCGGATCTCGGTGAACGCGGTGCCGATCGTCCCCTCCATCGTCTTGAGCGCGATGTTGCCGGTGAACCCGTCGGTGACGATGACGTCGACCCGCCCGGCGAGCAGGTCGTGGCCCTCCACGTTGCCCGCGAACTCGATGCCGTGGCTGCCGCCGGCGAGCAGCTCGTGGGCGCGCTTGGCGAGCTTGTTGCCCTTGCCCGCCTCGGCGCCGATGTTGAGCAGCCCCACGGTGGGGCGGTCGGGGCCGAGCAGGATCTGCGCGTACGCGGTGCCGAGGGCCGCGAACTGGACGAGCGTCTCCGCCTTGACGTCGGCGGTGGCGCCCGCGTCCAGCAGGATCGTCGGGCGCGGGCGGGTCGGCAGCGTCACCGCGATGGCGGGGCGCAGCACGCCCTGCTGGCCCTTCAGCCGCAGCCGCGACGTCGCCACCACCCCGGCGGTGCTGCCCGCCGAGACCAGGGCCGACGCCCGCCCCTGCTTGATCAGGTGGCAGGCGATCGCGATGGACGAGCGGGGCTTGCGCCAGCTCGCGAGCGCGCCCTCGCCCATGTCGAGCGCCTCGTCGGCGTGCACGATCGGGATCTTGCCGACATAGCCGTACCGGTCGAGCTCGCGCCGGATCCGCGGGGCCTGCCCGACCAGGACGAGCCGGACGCCGTGCTCGCGGACGGCGTCCACCGCCCCGGCGATGATCTCCCCGGGGGCGTGGTCGCCGCCCATCGTGTCGACCGCGACCGGCAGCGGACGCGGCGGCACGCGGCGAGGCGACCCGGCACGCGACGGCTCGCCAGTGCCGGTCATGGCCGCTCCAGGGAGATGGAAGGAAAATGCGGTGTGCCGCAACAACGCAGCTCATCGCATCGTATGGCGTTCCTTCACCTGCCTTGGCAGCGCCCGGCCGGAGTGGCGATCATCACCCTCCGGGCGTCAGCCGCGGCTGCCGGCCTCCTGGCTGTGGCAGTCGGCGCCCAGGCAGGTCGCGTTCTGCACGACCGGGCGGCCGCCGACGAGGATCGTGTAGTAGGTCGTTGCGGTCTTCTTCTCGCCGCTCCCGAGCACCTCGACCCGCTTGCTGTCGGACGTGGTGCCGGTGCACGAGACGCGCAGCCGCTCCTTCGTCCAGCCGGGCAGGTCGGCGCACTTCAGCGGCGCGGCGAGGGTCACGCCGCGCTGGTGCAGCTCGGCGGCGGCGGTGACCGGCAGCGCGTTGCGCAGCGCGGCCTGCGTCTTGTACTTCAGCTCCTTGCCGCCGGACAGCGCCAGGTACGAGATCCCGCCGGCGAGGGCGAGCACGATGAGCGCGGCGGACCCCAGGATCAGGGCCTTCTTGCGACTTATCTTCACAACGGTTACGTCACCGACAGTACGCGAACGTATGCGTCGAGTGGTTGGTTTTGAAGGTCCGCAGGCGGATTCGTTGCCGTCCGGGTCAGGTGTTCGGGTGCTCGCAGCCGAGGCCGAGGCAGCCCTTGCGCAGCACCTCGCGGCCGCCGACGGTGACCACGTAGGTCTCGCGCGGACGGTCGGTGTCGGCGTTGTAGGCGACCCCGTCCACGGTGACCGGTTCCCCGGCGGTGGTGCGGGCCGTGCAGGCCACCCGCACCACGGAGCTCGTGGCGGGCACCGGCGACTCGCACGAGGGGCGCTCTCGCAGCTCGATGCCGCGAATCTTGAGCTCGTCCACAACCCCGTCGGAGACCGCGTTGCGGTACGCGCCCTCCGAGATGCGCTGCATCACCTTGCAGCCCGACAGGGTCAGGGCGAGCAGCGCCGCCAGGACGAGGACCGGCCCCCTTCTCATGCGGACTCCTCGACCCGGCCGGTGCGGCCGACCGCGTCGGCGACCACGTCGGGACGGTCGAGCGGGACCATGTGCAGGGCGTCGGGCAACTCGATCCGGCTGCCGAGCGGGCTCATCCGGGCGAGCCGCTCGTGGCCCTCGGCCCAGTCGCGCTTCCCGCCCGGGTCGTCGACGTCGCCGAGCGCGGTTACCACGACGAGCGGAATGTGCGGGAACGGGCGCCGCTCCCGCAGCCGGGCCAGGTCGGCGGCCATCTCCCGGTAGGCGAGCTCCTCCGCGATCACCGTGCCGATCACCGTCCCGCGCCCGTACACCGACCGGACCACGCGGTTCGGGACGGCCTCGTCGCGGCGGCTGGTGCGGTCGAGGACCAGCCGCCGCCCGAGCGGCCCGGCGACCCTCGCCAGCCGTGTCGCGTCGAGGAGCGCGCCGGTGGCGGTGGCGAGCGGGGTCAGCGCGGCGGCCGTCCGGACGCGCACCCGCGGGTCGTTCTCGTGGCTGGGGTCGAGCAGCACCAGGCCCCGGACGAGCCGGGGCCGCAGCCGGGCCAGGGCCTCGGCGGGGAACGCGGCCATCGAGTGCGCGAGGACGGTCACCGGCCCGCCCGCCCGCTCCGCCAGCGCCTCCAGGATCGCCGTGTCGCGGCGCAGCGACGGCGGCGCGACCGCGGCCGGGCTGAGCCCGAGGCCGGGGCGGTCGAACACCGTGACCCGGTGCCCGGCCCGCAGCTGCTCGATGCTCGGCACCCAGTCGAACCACGCCCCGCCCAGCCCGGACGTCAGCAGCAGCGGCGGCCCGCCCGGCGGACCGGTCTCGATCACGTGCACCTGCTCGCGCCCGGCATTGACGATCCGCCCGTCCGGCAGGGGGGTTCCGCTCGTGCTCACAGCCGGGCCTCCTCCGTCACGGCGGCGGTGTCGTCCCGCGCGGCGCGCGCCGCGTCCCGCCGGTCGGCGTACAGCGCCCAGGCGATGACCAGCAGGCCGAGGACGAGGATGCCGATCTGGACGCGCTGGACGACCCCGAGCCACTGCCCCAGGTACATCGCGACGAGCGTGCCGAGCGCCGACACCGACTCGGCGAGGGCGAGCAGCCAGCCCCAGCGGGCGAGCGCCGGCCACCAGCCGTAGCGGCGGGCGGCGAGCGAGAGCAGCAGCAGCGCGGCGACCCCGCAGACGATCACGGCGCTGCTGGTCACCGAGTGGAACTCGTGGGAGAACGAGACGTGCTCGGAGCGCTCCCGCAGCGCGCACCAGGTCTCCAGGCTGGGCGCGCAGTCCAGCGGGAAGGACGCGTCGCCGATCGCGCAGACGCCGAACAGCCCGAGGAACGCCCAGCCCGCCGTGGCGAGGGGCCTGCGGGTGAGCCGGCGCAGCGTGCCGATCGCCACCATGATCGACAGCACCCCGGTGACGAAGTCGCCCGCGCTGTAGACGAGGTGGAACGGCTGGTCGGCGGCCGACAGCTCGCTGACGTAGCCGTTGAAGAAGTCGAGCTTGGGGCTGAGGAGGTTCTCCAGCACGAAGGTCGCGTAGCTGATCCCGGCGATCGTCGCGAGGACGACCAGCCGCAGCGGGACGACGCCCGGCCCGTCCCGTTCGACAGCGTCCACCGGCCCCCCTCACGCCGCGTGACCGCGTCCGCGCCCTGCCGCACGCCCCGGTCCCGCCGCTTCGGTCCTGCCCGCCCCGCCCAGTATTTCCCAAGATCGCGACTTGCGGGGACCGGGGGTGCCGAGTCGCGGTGTATCCGCTGGCAGTGTCCGTGCGCCGGGCGGGTTGCGGCGCATCTCACCGCCGGATGACGGAGAAGTTGACGTCCCGTAGTCGTTGTACTGGGTACCGAGCGTCAACGATGATGTCCAGGCGATTTGTCTGGATCGTCCTTGACCAGCCTTTGTCCCGGCCCGGTAGGGGGTATCAATTCGGCATGAACCCGTCCCAAACGGTTGAATGGGGGTGTCCCGCGCACTCCTGATCACAGACCGTGACGACGCCCCGGGGCGCGCCTCCCCCGCTGACAGC
The DNA here is from genome assembly GCF_040677125.1 of Actinomadura sp. NPDC049382. Classification (NCBI taxonomy): domain Bacteria; kingdom Bacillati; phylum Actinomycetota; class Actinomycetes; order Streptosporangiales; family Thermomonosporaceae; genus Actinomadura; species Actinomadura sp. NPDC049382. The sequence goes on along the minus strand of NZ_JBFARO010000009.1, from coordinate 76,206 downwards.
AAGGAGTACCAACACGTGACACTGGTGAACGACGCGGCTCCCGCGGTGCGATCCACCGGTCGCAAGTTCCGCGCCTTCACGGCGAAGCACCTGGACGAACTCACCGCTCGCGCCGGGCTGGCGCCCGACGAGCGGCTCGCGACCCGGGCGGTGGCGACGGTCCTGCCCTTCCGGACCAACGCCTACGTCATCGAGGAGCTCATCGACTGGACGGCCGCCCCCGACGACCCGATCTACCGGCTCGTCTTCCCGCGCCCGGACATGCTCCCCGCCGAGGACGTCGCCCACCTGTCGGACCTGCTGCGCCGCGAGGCCCCGAAGGCCGAGATCGAGGCCGCCGCCCACCGGGTCAGGATGCGGCTGAACCCGCACCCGGCCGGCCAGATGGAGCTCAACATCCCGAGCTTCGGCGACGGCAAGATCCCCGGGATGCAGCACAAGTACGACGAGACCGTGCTGTACTTCCCCAAGCAGGGCCAGACCTGCCACGCGTACTGCACCTACTGCTTCCGCTGGGCCCAGTTCGTCGGCGAGGCCGACCTGAAGATGGCCGGCGACGAGCCGACGGCGCTGCGCGACTACCTGATCGCCCACCCCGAGGTGACCAGCGTCCTGTTCACCGGCGGCGACGCCATGATCATGGGTGAGCCGGTGCTGCGCCGCTACGTCGAGCCGCTGCTCGACCTGGAGCAGCTCGAATCCATCCGGATCGGTACCAAGTCGCTGGCCTACTGGCCGCAGAAGTTCGTCACCGACCCCGACGCCGACGACATGCTCCGGCTGTTCGAGCAGGTCGTCGAGTCGGGCAAGAACCTCGCGTTCATGGCGCACTTCTCGCACCCGCGCGAGCTCGAACCCCTCATGGTCGCCGAGGCGTGCCGCCGGATCCGCGACACCGGCGCGATCATCCGCACCCAGGCCCCGCTGATCAGGACGATCAACGACGACGCCGCGACCTGGGAGAGCATGTGGCGGACGCAGACCCGCATGGGTCTGATCCCCTACTACATGTTCGTCGAGCGCGACACCGGGCCGCAGGACTACTTCGCCGTCCCGCTCGCCCGCGCCTACGACATCTTCCGGGACGCCTACAGGAACGTCTCCGGCCTCTCCCGTACCGTCCGGGGCCCGTCCATGTCCGCGACGCCGGGCAAGGTCTGCGTGGACGGCGTCCTCGACCTGCTCGGCGAGAAGGTGTTCGCGCTGCACTTCATCCAGTGCCGCGACTCCGACCTGGTCGGCAAGCCCTTCTTCGCCCACTACGACCCCGACGCGGTCTGGCTGGACGACCTGAAGCCCGCCTTCGCCGACCGCTTCCCCTGGGAGAAGTAGCCGAGCCGTGCCAGGAGCCGGGGGCCGGCCACGGCCGGACTGAGTACGTGGCCGCCCCCGGCTGAGCACGAACGCCCATGCGGCGGTCGCCGCGGCACGGCGACGATGCCCGCATGTCCCCCCACATCCTCTCCTTCGAGGGGCGCGGCCCGGCCGACCGGATCCGGCTCGTGCTGGCCGCCGGCTACACCGTCGCCGTCCTCGCGGTCAGCGCGGTCGTCCTCGGCGTCATGCTCTTCTCCGACGACCCGGGCTTCATCGGCATCTGGCTCGTCTTCGTCACCAGCCCGCTGTCGGTCCTCGGGATCACGCTCATCATGCCGCTCGGCGAGCTGCCCGGTCCCCTCGACATCGCCGTGTTCTTCGCGGCGACGACCGGCCCCGGCCTCCTCCAGGCGTGGCTGCTGTGGCCGTCCCGGAGGCTCAGCGCAGCGAACGGGCCAGGCACAGGCAGGCGGCGACGGTGGCGGCGCCGCACAGCGCCATGACGTGGCCGGGCGCCAGGAACTCGCCCAGCGCGCCCGCCGCGCCGATCCCGGCGGCCTGGCCCGTCATGAGCCCGCTGCCGGACAGCCCCAGCGCCTGACCACGGATCTCCTCGGGCACCGCGTCCACGAGGCGGCGCTGGACGGTCAGCTCGTAGCCCAGCCCGAACGTCCCGGCCGCCATCAGCGCGCACGCCGCCGGCAGGCCCGGGTCGAACGCGAACAGCAGGAGGGGCGCGCCCGTCAGCATCGCCAGCGGGAGGGTGAGGCGCTCGCGCGTCGCCGGCGGGATCCAGCGCCCCACCACGAGGTTGCCCGCGAACATGCCCGCGGCCGCGGCGGACAGCAGCAGCCCCGCCGCGTCCGGGCGTCCCGAATCGGCCGTGAAGGGCACGACGACTCCCTCCGCGCCGACCGAGAGGGAGATCGGCAGCCACGCGGCGAGCAGCAGCCCGCGCGTGCCGCGATGGCCCAGCAGCAGCCGGTTCGTCCGCCATGTCTCGCTCGCCAGGCCGGACGACGACGGCCGCGCCGCGGGCGGAGCGTCCGGGAGCCGCGTGCGGGCGAGCAGCGCGGCCAGCGCCGCGCCCGCCGCCGCCAGCCACAGCGCCCCGGACGCGGAGATCGCCGCCAGCAGCAGCCCGCCCGCCGCCTGCCCGGCGATCTGCGCGCCCGCGCTGGTCATCGTGAACAGCGACCGGCCCAGCACGTAGCCGTCCCCGGGCAGCAGGGCGGGCAGCCGCGCCTGCACGGACGCGGCGCCGACCGGCGCGAACAGCCCCACCGCGACGAGCAGCGCCATGACCGCCGGCAGCGGCAGGACCCCCAGCGCGAGGACGGCCGTGATGACGAAGCGCAGCACGTGGTAGCCGGTCAGCAGCCGCCGCGCCGGAAGGCGGTCGGCGAGCGACAGCAGCAGCGCGCCGCCGATCACGTACGGGAGCATCCCGGCGGCGAACACGAGCGCGGCGGCGACGGACGACCCGGTGCGCTCGAACGTCTGCACCGACAGCGCGATCGTCCGGACGGAGTCGCCCGCGACCTGCAGCGTCTGGAGGGAGAACAGCGTCCGGAACTCGGCGACGCCGAAGACGTCGCGGTACCGCGCGGCGGCGGTGGAGGGCGGAGCGGTCATGCCGCCGACTCTGCGGCCCCGGCCCCGGTCCGCGACAATGTTTCGGGGAGGAGCGAAACATGTACCGCATTGTGGTGGGGCCGGGGGACATCGCCGCCAGCCGGTTCGGGGTCGGCCCGCTGATCGAGGTGTACGCCGCGCTCGGCCTGGTCGCCGGCCGGATGCCCGTCGGGCCGCTCGTGCCGTGGGTGGAGCGGGCCCGGCCCGCGTACCGGGAGATCGCCGGCGACCCGGCCGTGCGGGCGCTGGTCTTCCTGCGCCGCCCGCACGGGTACATGGCGGACTTCGTCGTCCCGCCGCCCGCCCGGCCCAACCTCACCGTCCCCGAGCAGCTGGCGGCCGTCCGGGCGACGCCGCTCGGCCAGGCGCGGCGCGAGATCGCCCGCAACCTGGTGGGCCTGCCGGAGCCGGACGCCGAGATCCGCGGCGTCCTGGACGCGCCCGACATGCCCGAGCGGCTCGCCGCCGGCCTGGAGACCGCGTGGCGCACCCTGCTGGAGCCGGACTGGGCGGTGCTGCGCTCGATCCTGGAACGCGACATCGTCCACCGCGCCGGGCGGCTCGCCGCCTACGGCTGGGCGGCGGCGCTGGACGGCCTGTCACGCCAGGTGCGCTGGCGGGACGGCGTCATCGAGGCCGACATCCAGGGCGACGTGACCTACCGGCTGGGCGGCGCCGGGCTGACCCTCGTGCCGGTGGTCTTCTCCGAGGTGGGCCTGGCCCTCGAACAGGACTGGCCGTACACGCTGATGTACCGGGCGCGGGGAGTGGCGGCCCTCTGGGAGAGCCGGGAGCCGCGCGGCGAGGACGCCCTCGACCGGCTCGTCGGCCGCACCCGCGCGGAACTGCTGCGCCTGCTCGCCGAACCCGCCACGACGACCTGGCTGAGCGCCCGGCTCCGGATGAGCCTCGGCGGCATCGGCGGCCACCTCGCGGTGCTGCGCGAGTCCGGGCTGGTCACGCGGGAGCGGAGCGGCCGGTCCGTCCTCTACCGGCGCACGGCCGTCGGGGACGTCCTCGTGGGCGCCGGCTGAGGCCGCCCCCGGCCGGGGGCGGCCGGGAACCTCAGGACTCGTAGACCGGGACGATCGAGGCGCGGGCCAGCGTGTGCGCGGTGACGTTGAACCCGACGACGGCGGGGGAGGCGTCGGAGTCGATGCCCAGCGACTCCACGTCCAGCGCGTGCACGGTGAACACGTAGCGGTGCGGCCCGTTCGGCGGCGGCGCGGCGCCGCCGTACGCCTTCGTGCCGAAGTCGTTGCGGGCCTGCACGCCGATCTTGGAGTCGGCGGTGCCGGCGCCCGTCGGCAGCTCGGTCACGTCGGCCGGGATGTCGAACAGGCTCCAGTGCCAGAAGCCGCTGCCGGTCGGCGCGTCCGGGTCGTAGCAGGTCACCGCGAAGCTCTTCGTCTCCGCCGGGAACCCCGACCAGCGCAGGTGCGGTGACCTGTTGCCGCCGCTGAACCCCCAGTCGTCGAAGACGTGCTCGTCCGCGAGCCGCTCGCCCTCGGCGACGTCGTCGCTCTCGACGGTGAAGGACGGGACCTCGGGCAGGTGCTCGTGCGGAAGCGGCGGCTTGGCCATGGCGACCTCCTACATCAGGATCTTCGTGTCCCTCCATCTCTACCAGTGGGCGTCACGTCTTGACCGCGCCCATGGTGAACCCGGTGACGAAACGGTCCAGGAACAGGTTGAACAGGAACGCGATCGGCACCGCCGTGATCACCGTGGACGCCTGCAGCGACTGCCAGAAGAACACGTCCCCCCGCACGAGCTGGGTCGGCACGCCGGTGCTGACCACCATCTCCGGGCTCGCCGACACGAACGCCAGCGCGTACACGAACTCGCTGGAGGTGAGCGTGAAGCTGAACACGACCACCGCGACGATCCCCGGGAACACCAGCGGCAGGACGACCCGCAGGAACGCGCCGAGGCGGCTGTGGCCGTCCACCATGGCCTGCTCCTCGACGTCCTTCGGGACGGCCTTCAGGAACCCGATCAGCAGCCACACCGACACCGGGACCGTGATCGTCGGATACACCACGATCATCGACCAGAGCGTGTCCTCCAGGTGCAGCGCCACCACGACCCGCGTCAGCGACAGGAACAGCAGCGACGGCGGCACCAGGTACACCATGAAGATCGCGATGCCCAGCGGCGTGCCCCACGGCCGGTCCAGCCGCGCCAGCGAGTACGCCGCCGGCAGCGCCAGCACCAGCGTGACCGCCACCACCGCCGCGCCCACGATCAGCGTGTTCACCACGAACGTCAGGAACGGCGTGTCGGTGAACAGGAACGTCACATGGTCGGGCGTAGCCGGCTTGTTGAAGAAGAACGGGTTGCTCTCCGGGTTGTAGAGGTCCTGATTCTGCTTGAACGCGCTGATCACGCTCCACAGGAACGGCAGCGCGCACACCAGCGCCGCCAGGACCGCCGCCCCGTACACCCCGCACCGCGCCGCCACATGCCGCCGGGCATACTTCCGCCGCAGCGCCGCCACGTCCGTGCTCATTGGGCCTCCAGCTGTCGTACGGCCCGGAGGATGGCGACCGCGCCGGCCAGCAGCAGCGGGAACAGGAACAGCGCGATCGCCGCCCCCTGGCCGACGTCGCCGCCCTCGATGCCGCGGAAGTACGCCCAGGAGGCCAGGACGTCCGTCGAGTGCGTCGGGCCGCCCCGGGTCAGCACGTACGGGACGGTCATGTCGGTGAACGTCATGATCGCGCCGAACAGGCCCGCGACCGCGATCACCGGGAGCGTCAGCGGGATCGTCACCTCGAACATCCGCCGCCAGAACCCGGCGCCGTCGATCCGCGCGGCCTCGTCGATGTCGCGGGGGATCGCGACCAGCCCGGCCATCACGATCACGGCGGCCAGCGGGGTCAGCCGCCACGTCTGCACCGCGATCACCGACGCCATCGCCGTGCCGGGCTGCCCGAGCCACACGACGTTCGCGTCGATCAGCCCCAGGTGCCGGAGCACCCAGTCGACCGGCGAGTAGATCGAGTCGAGGAACCACAGCCACGAGATCGTCGACAGCGCGACGGGCGTCGTCCAGGGCAGCAGGACCAGGAACCGCACGATCCACTTACCGCGGAAGTCGGCCACCAGGATGTTCGCGAGGATCTTCCCGAACAGGACGATCAACACCATGCTCACCAGCGTGAACACCAGCGTGTTGCGCAGCGCCCGCCAGAACACGCCGTCCGCGAAGACCGCGTCGAAGTTGCGGAACCCGACGAGGTCGAACGACGGGTCGCCGGTCGTCACGTCCGAGAACGCGAACGCGATCGCCAGCAGGAACGGGACGCCGACCAGCGCGGCGATGTAGACGACCGAGGGCAGCAGCATCACCCAGGCGAGGAAGCCCTCCCGGTCGGCGAGCCCGGCCTTCGCCCGCGGGGCCGCGGCCTCGGCCGCCGGCGCCGCCTCCGCCCGCGTCACCGCGCGTCCCCGAGCGGCACGGCGGCCCGCCGGGCGCCCGACGCGGCGTCGAAGAACCGGAGCCGCTCCGCCGGCACCGCGAACTCGCGGGTCTCCCCGGCATCCAGCGGCGTCCCCACGGTCGCGGGGAGCCGGGCGATCACGCGGGTCTCCGCGCCGATGCCCGTGACCGTCCCGTACACGTGCCGGTCGCCGGACAGGTACTCCATCCGCTCCACCCGGAGCGGCATCGTCACCCGTTCCGGCGACACGACGTTCTCGGCGGGCAGCAGATGCTCGGGACGGAACCCCACCAGCACGTCGCCGCGCTCGACCAGGTTCATCGGCGGCGACCCGATGAACGTCGCCACGAACGTGTCGGACGGGTCGTCGTACACCTCCTGCGGCGTCCCGACCTGCCGGACGCGGCCGTGCTCCAGCACCGCGATGCGGTCGCCGAGACCCATCGCCTCCGCCTGGTCGTGGGTGACGTAGATGGTGGTGGTGCCGACGCGCTGCTGGAAGCGCTTCAGCTCGTCCCGTGCCATCGCGCGCATCTTCGCGTCGAGGTTGGAGAGCGGCTCGTCCAGCAGGAAGACCGCCGGGTCGCGGACGAGCGCGCGCGCCAGCGCCACCCGCTGCCGCTCACCACCCGACAGCTGGCGCGGCTTGCGGCGCAGCAGCGGCTCGATCTCCAGCAGGCCCGCCGCCCATTGCGCCTTCTTCTCGCGCTCCTCCTTGGGCATGCCTTCCGCGCGCAGCGGAAAGACGATGTTGTCCCTCACCGTCTTGTGCGGGTACAGCGCATACGACTGGAACACCATCGCGATCTGCCGGACCCTCGGCGGAAGCCCGTTCACGACGTTCCCGCCGATCAGCACCTCGCCCTCTGTGGGCTGCTCCAGGCCCGCGATGGTGCGCAGCAGCGTCGTCTTCCCGCACCCGGACGGCCCCAGCAGCACCAGGTACTCCCCGGGCTCCGCCGCGAGATCGACACCGTCCAGCGCCCGCACGTGCTCCGCCCGCCCCCGCCGGGCCCGCACATGCCCGTCGAAGGTCTTCACCAGCCCCTTGACCTCGACCGTGTTCATTCCTCAGCCGCCCACGAGGCCGCGGTCGCGCCAGTTCTTGAAGATGGCGTTGACGCGCTGCTCGGCCTCCGCGACCGCCTGGCGCGGGGACGTCTGGCCGCGGGCGGCGCGGCCGAACATCGTCGGCAGCACGTTGGTGTTGAAGATCTCGCCGATCGCCGGGTTGGACGGGCCCGGGTAGCCGATGTTCGCGCTCCACGACGTCGCCGTCTTCAGCAGCCCCAGCTTGTTCGCCGGTTTCGCGCCCCACGGGTCGTCGTCGAGCCAGCCGTTCAGCTGCGGGACGAGCGACGGCCAGCCCGGCAGGTCGTACAGCTCCGAGTAGTACGACACCGACGGGAAGTTCGCCGTGTAGTGCAGCAGGAACTCCTTCGCCGCGTCCGCGTTGCCCGCGTACTTCGGCACGATCCACTGCTGGATCACGTGCTGCGCCGCCATCGCCGCCTTCGGGCCGCGCAGCGCCGGCACGAAGAAGATGTCGTCGCCGATCGTCCGGTTCGTGCCCATCGCGGTGCGCCACGCCGAGATGGAGTTCACGATGTAGGACGACTTGCCGGCGATGAGCGCCTGGTTGTTCGACGCCGGCGTCCACGAGAAGACCTCGCTGGTCTCGGCCTCCTTGAACAGCCGCGCCATGTACTCCACGGCGGCGACGGTCGCGTCCGAGTTCAGCACGACCCGCTCGTTCTGGTCCTGGACGGACCCGCCGTACGACCACAGCAGCGCCCGCGCCGCCATGTTCGAGTCGGTCTCCGGGGACAGCCCGATGCCGCACGGCACCCCGGTCTGCTTCTTGATCTCGGCGGCGCCGCGCAGCAGGTCGTCCCAGCTCGACGGGCCGTTCGGCATGCCGACCTTCTGCCACATCGACTTGCGGTAGTCGCCGGGGTCGGGCGACCAGCCGGGGCAGTAGGCGTAGAACTTCTTCGTGTTGGGGTTGTAGCTCGACTTGCGGCACAGCTCCAGCTGCTGCCCCCAGCGCCGGGTCGCCTCCTGCACGAGGTCGGTCATGTCGAGGACGGACGGCTCGTACTGCGAGAACGGCGCGATGTGCTGGATGAGGTCGTGGCCGCGCCCCGCCTGGATCTCGGACGCGGCCCGGCGGGGGACGTCCACGGTGTTGATGTGGTCGACCCGGACGTCCACCCCGACCTTCTTGCCCCAGTCGGAGACGAACGTGTCGAACCATTTGTCGTGCCGGGGCACGAAGTGGCTCCACATCAGGATGCTGAGGGAGCCGCTCAGCTTCTTCGCGGGGGCGGTGAACACCTCCTTCGGGGCGTTCCCGGTGTTCTTCGCCTGCGGGCCGGAGGACTCGCTGGCGCAGCCCGCCAGCGCACCGTACGCGCCCGCCGCGAGCGCCGTGGAGGACAGGAAGCCGCGTCTGCTGATCCCGGGGGTGTCGAACCGTTCGGCCATGGGGAGTCTCCCTCGCCGCTGGAGGTCTCCCCTCGACGGTAGATCGGCGAGGGGACTTCATCCAGAGACGATCCGGTAACTCCGCGTCACAATGGCCTCGGCGGCCACGTCGACCCCGGGAGTGCGCCCGGGTTACTTGCCGGTGGCCTCGACGTAGGCGGCGATGACCTCTTCGGGGTCGCCGTCCATGTGCATGCGGCCCTCGTCGATCCAGATGACCCGGTCGCACATGTCCTTGACCGTGTCGAGCTGGTGCGCGACGAGGAAGACCGCGCCGGCCTCCTTGCGCAGCTCGTCGATGCGGCGCTTGCTCTTCGTCCGGAACTTGGCGTCGCCGGTGGCGAGGGCCTCGTCGATCAGCAGGACGTCGTGGGTCTTGGCCGCCGCGATCGCGAACCGGAGCCGGGCCCCCATGCCGGACGAGTACGTCCGCATCGGGTACTGGATGAACCCCTCCTTGAGCCCGGCGAAGTCGACGATGTCCTGGTAGCGGGCCTTGGCGTCGGCCGGGGACATGCCCATCGCGAGGCAGCCGAGCACGATGTTGCGCTCGCCGGTGAGGTCCTTCATCAGGGCGGCGTTCACGCCGAGCAGGGACGGCTGGCCGTCGGTGTAGACGCCGCCGCGGTGCGGGGGCAGCAGCCCGGCGATGGCCTTCAGCAGCGTCGACTTGCCGGAGCCGTTGGTGCCGATGATCCCGACGGCCTCGCCGCGGTAGGCCACGAACGACAGGCCCTTGATCGCGTGGACCTCGGTCATCGAGGGGCGCTTCTGCCGGCGCAGGACCCGCGAGAACGCGGAGGCGGCGTTGCCCTTCCCGCCCGCGCCGTACACGCGGTAGACGATGTGCAGATCGTCCACGACGACGATCGGCTCCCGGGACGGGTCGATGGTGACCTGGTTTCCGGACGGGTTCATGCGCACCTTCGTGTCAGCCACGGCCGTATCGCTCCTCAGCGCGGTGGAAGTACGTGAATCCGCCGACCAGCATCACCACTGCCCAGATGACGGCGTACAACCACAACTGGCCCGTCTCCTGGACGCCGAGTTCCTTGGAGACGTGCTCGCGGTACTCGCCGAGCAGGACGTGGCGGCTCAGCTCGACGTACACGTACGCCGGGTTGGCCTTCAGCAGCTCCCCGAGGATGGGGTACTCCGCGAGCTTGGAGCCGGGCTGCATCAGCGACGGGAGGCTGAAGATGACGCCGGACATGTAGAGCCAGGTCCGCATGACGAACGGCAGGAGCTGGGTGATGTCGCGGTTGAACGCGCCCAGCCGCGCCATGACCATGCTGATGCCGACGTTGAACATGAGCTGCAGCGCCACCACGGGGACGAACAGCGCCATGTTGAAGCTGAGGGGCTCGCCGAACGCGAAGATGATCGCGAAGAGCACGATGAGCGAGAGCAGCAGCTGCTGGAGCTCGACGACCGCGATCGCCAGCGGCAGCGTGGCCCGGGGGAAGTGCAGCGCCCGGATCAGCGAGAGGTTGTCGCCGACGGACTTGGCCCCGGACGTGACCGAGCGTTGGGTGAACCCGAACAGGAACACGCCGGTCACGAGGAAGGGGATGAAGTCCGGGACCCCGCGCTTGGTGTTCAGCAGCAGCCCGAAGATCAGGTAGTACACCGCCGCGTTCAGCAGCGGTGTCAGCAGCTGCCACACCTGGCCGAGCCGCGAGTCGGAGTACATCGAGATGTTCTTGGCCGACGCGAACGCCCAGATGAAATGGCGGCGAGCCCACACATCCTGGATGTACTTGCGCAGCGGGGGGCGCGCAGCGCTCTGCCTCAGCCCGTATCGTGCGGCGTAGTCGGCCAGGGACCCGTTCACGTGATGAGGCTCCGCGATCGTTCCGACCGACTCGCCACCCGGGGATCCGAGCCGTTCCGGGTGACTCATGTCGCGAAGCCTATTGCAGTCGATGAGTCGAGAGTGACGTTCGCCCGCATGTGACCCCCGATTTGAGATCTTTACGGAATCATGTCGGCGTCCCTGGGGATACCCCGGAGATGCGGGTCAACCACTCACGGAGCATCGTCGTGCCATCACGGTCCGCCATCAGGCGTCGTCATGAGCCCGCCCATGCCCGCTCCCCCCGATCCGTCCTGCTGCGCCGGCTCGGCCGCGCCGACCGGTGGGCGTTCGACCGGGTGGCGGCCGCGCGGCTGCACGGGCTGGAATACGTGCTGCCGCGGCTGTCGCGGTTCGCCGACCACGGGGTCCTCTGGTTCACCACGGCCGGGGTGATGGGCCTCACGGGGCGGCCCCGGCTGCGGCGCGCCGCGCTGCGCGGCGCGATCGCGATCGCGGTCGCGAGCCCGGCCGTGAACATCCTCGGCAAGCAGGCGTTCCGCCGCAAGCGCCCCGTCGTCGACCTGGTCCCGCCGATCCGGATCCGCTGGAAGCTGCCGACCTCGCACGCGTTCCCGTCCGGCCACTCGGCGTCCGCCGCCGCGTTCGCGACCGGTGTGGCGCTGGAGGCGCCGCGGCGGCTGGCGGTGCCGGTCGCGGCGACCGCCGCCGCGGTGGCGTTCGCCCGCGTCTACACCGGCGCGCACTACCCGGGGGACGTCCTCGCCGGTGTCGGGATCGGCGCGCTGGCGGGGGCGGGGACCCGCCTGGTGTGGCCCGCCCGGCCCCCGGTGGCCGAGGTCGCGCCGGCGGCCGGGCCGGCGAAGGTGGCCGAGGACGGGCGCGGGCTCGTCGTGGTCGCCAACAGCGGCGCCGGGCCCGGCGCGGGCGGCGAGGCGGCCGGGATCTCCCTGCCGGGACGCCCGGAGGTGACGCTGGGCCTGCTCCGCCATGAGCTTCCGGCGGCGGAGATCGTCCAGCTCGACCCGGACGCCGACCTCGACAAGGCGTTCGGCGAGGCCGCCGAGCGGGCCGACGTGCTCGGCGTCGTCGGCGGCGACGGCACCGTGAACGCGGCGGCGGGGGCCGCGCTGAAGCACGGCGTGCCGCTGCTCGTCGTCCCGGGCGGGACGTTCGACCACTTCGCCCGCGCGCTCGGCATCGAGTCGGCGGCGGCGGCGATCGGCGCGTACCGGGACGGGCGGCTCGGCCGGGTGGACGTGGCCTACGCCGCCCCGGTGGCCGGCGCGGGCCGGGACGAGGAGCGGCTGTTCCTCAACACCGCGAGCTTCGGCGCCTACACCGAGCTCGTCGACCGGCGCGAGCGGCTGGAGCGGCGGATCGGCAAGTGGCCGGCGCTCGCGGTCGCGGCGGTCCGCACGCTGCGGCACTCCGAGCCGGTCGAGCTGCTGGTGGACGGGCGCCGGCTGCGGGTGTGGCTGGCGTTCGTCGGCAACTGCGTCTTCGGCTCGCGCGGCGCGGCGCCGACCTGGCGCGGGCGGCTGGACGACGGCCGGCTCGACGTCCGGATGGTCGTCACCGGGCGGCGGGTGCCGCGGGTCCGCGCGGTCGCCGCGGTGCTGGCCGGGCCCCTGCACGTCATGCCCGGGTACCGGGAGTGGCGGACGAGCGGCCTGGAGGTCGTCTCCTCGGACGGCGGGCTGCGGCTCGCGCGCGACGGCGAGGTCTCGTCGCTGCCGGCGGCGGTCCGGTTCGGCAAGCACACGGGCGCGCTCGCGGTGTTCTGCCCCACGGCGCCCCCGGCGCCCGGGTAGCGGCCCCGGTAGCGGTTCCCGGACGGGTGGCGCGTCAAGGCGCGTTCCCGTGTTGGCCCGGGGCCGGTCTTGTTCGGGTAAAGGCGTGGGAGTCGCCCGTCCGGCGGCGGCAGGGTCCGGTGCAGGATCCCGCTAGGGGATCATCTGGGGGTGTGGGCCGTGGGACGGACCCGGCGGGACCGGTACCGGCGATGTCAGGAGCGCCAGCCGCAGCTGCTGCAGTGCGTCCGGCAGTGGTGGCCGATCGTGGCGGGGGCGCTCGCGACGACCGGTCTGCTGCTCGGCGCCTACCTGGAGGTCCCGCGCCAGAAGGCGGCGACGCTGGCCGCCCCCGGCCGTCCGGCCCCGAAGCGGCCGGACGCGGCGTCGCGGGACCCGGCGGAGCGGCTGATGAGCACCTACACGACGCGTTTCACGCCGGGGGAGCCGCGCGTCCGCAACATCGAGCTGGCGGCGCAGATCCTGGACGGGCACATCGTCGAGCCCGGCGGGACGTTCTCGTTCAACGGCGCCGTCGGGCCGCGCACGAAGAGCCGCGGGTACGTGCCCGCGCCCGCCATCGTGGGGCCGCGGCTGGTGAACGATGTGGGCGGCGGCATCTGCCAGGTGTCCACGACGCTGTTCAACGCGGTGTTCAGGGCGGGCCTGGACATCCGCAAGTCGCGCGCGCACACCATGTGGATGCCGGAGTACCCGGAAGGGCGGGAGGCCGCGGTCTCCTACCCCGACCTCGACTTCACCTGGAAGAACGACACCGGCCGCCCCGTGCGGATCGAGGCGGGCTACACGGGGTCGTCGCTGACGGTGAACCTGTGGGGCGAGCGCAAGTACGAGGTGCGGTCGACGACGTCGGAGCGGTACGGGTTCACCCCGTACGGGGCGGGTGTGGGGCACGGCCGCAAGTGCGTGCCGATGACGGGCCGGAAGGGCTTCAAGATCGACGTGTGGCGGACGCTGTACGCCGAGGGCCGCAAGGTGCGCAGGGAGAAGTTCCACACCGAGTACCGGCCGCAGCCGAAGGTGAAGTGCCGCTGACGGGCGCGGAGGCGCCCTATCGCAGAGCGCGGAGATGCCGCGTGGCAGGGTGGGAAGTATGCGGGGAGATTTCGAGCTGGGACCGGACGACGGGCGCCTGCTGCTGCGCACGGGCCGCAGCGGGCTCGGCCGGCGGGCGGGGCACGACCTGACGATCGAGGCCACCCGGTGGTCGGCGGCGGTGCGGGCCGGGGAGCCGCTGTCCGCGTCGTCGGTCGAGGTGACCGTCGAGGTGGACGGGCTGGAGGTCCGCGAGGGCAGCGGCGGCGCGCTGCCGCTGTCCGACCAGGACCGCGCGGACATCCGCAGGAACCTGCGCAAGGTCCTCGACAGCGGGCGGTACCCGGAGATCACGTTCGTCTCGACGGCGGTCGGGGAGGACGCCGTCGAGGGCGACCTCACGATCATGGGCCGGACGAAGCCGGTGCGGGTCGCCGCCTCCCTGGACGGCGGCCGGGTGCGGGGCTCCGCCACGGTCACGCAGACCCGCTGGGGCGTCAAGCCCTACTCGGCGTTCTTCGGCGCGCTCCGGCTCGCCGACGACGTCGAGGTGGAGTTCGACATCAGGCTTCCCGAGTAGCGGTCTCCCGCCGGGCGCGTGCCGCGCGCGCGAACTGGTCGTCCAGGCTGCGCGGGAACGGCAGGATCCGGTGCCGTTCGCGCCAGGGCGCGTACTGGCGGACGGCGTTGAACCCGGCGGCGGTGATGATGCGTTCGACGTTCGGGCCCGGCGCGTAGGCGGGGTAGACGTCCAGATGGGCGATGCCTTGGGGTAGACCATGTGGCCGTTGGGGCGACACCAGCGTCATCGGCGGGCGGACCCCTTCGGCGGACGCCATGTCCCGCGCATAGGCGACGAGTTCAAGGGTTTCCAGGTCGGGCCCACTGTGGACGATGAGCCAGCCGTCCACATCGACCGGTTCCGATGGGGGATCGGTGAGGACCAGCGGCGAGACCTCGTCCGACACCTCGCGCAGATAGGCGTCATGGGCGGGGGCAAGCGGCTCCAGCACGAACGTGCGGTCGAAGCGCGGCGGGTCTGCGGGCAGCAGCGGACGGTACGCGTCCCAGCGCAGCAGTCGGGCCAGGTGCGTGACCCTCGTCCCGGACGGGAAGCGGGTCAGTTCGCCCTTCAGCCCGGCCGGGAATGCGTCGACGACCACCTCGTCCGGTGCGAGCCCCGCCGCGCTCTCCACGACCCGCCAGCGGCCCGTGACGCGCGCGTCGCCGCCGAACCGGGAACCGGTCACCACCGTCACCGGGCCGTCCATGCCCAGGGTGAGCAGCGCCGCCCGGAGCCGCGTCAGATGACCGAGCCCGTCCCCGGCGGCGTAGCAGACGATCACCGGGCCGCGTCGAGGACGGCCAGGTACCCGGCGGTCTCGGCGGCCGGGGTGAAGTCGCGGCGGATCCGCTCCGCGCCCGCCGCGCCGAGCTTCGCCAGCTCGTCGGCGCCCGCGCGGGCGGCCCGGTCGACGGCCGCGCGGCAGGCGTGCGCGTCCCCGGCGGGGAACGTGAACCCGATCTCGTCGTCCGCCAGGTCGGCGAGGCCGCCGCCGTCCGAGGCGAGCAGCGGCACGCCGAGCGCCGCCGCCTCCAGCGCCACGTTCGGCATCCCGTCATAGAACGACGGGAGCGCGACGAGGTCGCAGCCCGCGTAGACGGCCGGCAGGTCGTAGCGCTCCATGAACGGCAGGAACGAGTGCGGGACGTCGTGCCCGGCGAGCCACTCCCGCACCGACTCCTCGACCTCGCCGACGAGAACCAGGTGGAACGCGCCGGCGTGCCCCGACGCGGCCAGCGCGTCCAGCAGGAACCCGACGCCCTTCTTCACCTTGAGGTGCCCGATGAGGCCGATCGTGCGGCGGCCCGTCTCGACGTTCGCGTCCCGCCACGCGAGGCCCTCGGCCCGCTCGGACGGCAGGATCCGCCACTGCGCCGTGTCGACGCTGTTCGCCACGAACTCGACGGCCGCGTCCGGGGCGAGCGCCGCCACCAGCGGCGCGTGCGACCGGGCGACGACGCAGACCTGGGCCGAGGCGCGCAGCGCGTCCGCCAGCACGCCGCGCCGCCGCATCGAGAACACGCCCACGTCGATGTCGTTGCCGCGCAGCAGCGTGACCAGCGGGGCGTGCAGCAGCGAGGACAGCACGGGCGCGGCGAGCATGGCGTACACGCCGCCGAACGCCACCACATGGCTGTAGCCGGTGAGGTCTTCGGCGGTGATCGTCGTCCACAGCCGGCGCAGAGCGTGCTCGGAGTCGTCGCCGAGCGGGGCCGTCAGCAGCCGCCCGCCGTGCTCCCGCTTCACGCCCCACGGGCGGGCGCGCCGCGTCAGGTGCGCGACGTCCACCTCGACCCCTGCGCCGCGCAGGCCCCGCACGATCCGGTCGCACGACTGCGCCATGCCGCCCTGGCTCGGCGGGTAGTGCTCGGTGAGCCACAGGACGCGGTGCATCAGCTGTCCACGAAGCCGGTGTCGTCGTCCGGACCCCAGTCGCCGCCGTAGGAGTAGTCGTCACCCGGGTTGAACGCGCCCCGGTCGTACTCGTCGAACGACGAGTACCAGTACGTGTCCTGGTAGGTCTGCGAGCTCCGGTGGTAGTACTCGCGCCGTCGGTTCCCCACCCACGTCGGGTCGTGCGGGTCCTGCGTGCGGTACCCGCGCGCCGCCGCGCACTCGGGGCAGGCCCCGCCCGGCGCCGCGTGCGCCGCGCAGACGGGACGCGCGCAGTGCGGGCAGGCCGCCACCGCCGCCTGGCCGCAGCGGCCGAGGACGAAGAATCCGGTGGTCACGGTGCAGCGGGTCACTTGGCCCTCCTCGCGGCCGTGCCGGGCGGGGTCCACCGGAACGGCTCCGTCGACACGTCCAGGATGCGGTCGAGCATGGCCTTGCCCTCCTGCACGCCGCGCAGCTTCCCGTCCACCCGGATCACCATCCGCTTCCCCGGTTTGACCTGCACCTTGAGCCAGCGCGGCGGCGGTGACGACGGCTGCCGGACGACCGCATCCTTGCCCAGCCGCCGGGTGACCCGCACGAGCTGGGTGGTCTTCGTCTTGGTCTTGATCTTGACCTTGCCGCGCGGGTTGCGCTTCTTGCGCCGGCGGTAGCGGACCCGGTCGGTGACGGCGAGTTCCAGGACGCTGCCGTCGCGCAGCTCCGCCCGCATCCGCAACCACGGGTCGAACGCGTACCACTGCTTCATCGAGATGACCGGCCGCTGGACGGGCACGTCGTGCTGCGGGCCGCACTTCTCCGGCAGGTCGGAGCCGCGCAGGTCGGCGGCGACGGACAGCACCCCGTCCGGCGGCATGTCGGCGGCCAGCACCCGCAGCAGCGGGACGAGGACGGCCGGGACCCGCCCGGAAAGCTGCCACTTGCGCCGCTTCACCACGGTGCGGTGCCCCGCGAGGCTCTGGATCACCGGCTCCCAGTCGTCGCGCC
This sequence comes from Actinomadura sp. NPDC049382, assembly GCF_040677125.1. Taxonomy (NCBI): domain Bacteria; kingdom Bacillati; phylum Actinomycetota; class Actinomycetes; order Streptosporangiales; family Thermomonosporaceae; genus Actinomadura; species Actinomadura sp. NPDC049382. The sequence goes on along the minus strand of NZ_JBFARO010000009.1, from coordinate 59,211 downwards.
GCAGCGAGACGGAGAACCCCTTCTCCAGCGTGAGCGCCTTGTGCAGCGGATGGAACCGCTCGATGGCGGCCTTCTGCTTACGCCAGAACATGTCGAACCACCTATCGACCTAGCGTGCGGTAGACCTCGGCCAGCCGGGCGCGGGACCGCGCCCAGGTCAGGCTCTCCTCGATGTGCTCGCGGCCCCGTCGCCCCATCGCGGCGGCCTCGTGCGGGTACTCCAGCAGGACGCGGACGGCCCGCGCCAGCTCGGCGGGACGGTCGGCCGGGACGAGCCGCCCGTGCTCCCCGTCCGCCATCAGCTCGCGCACCGCCGGCAGGTCCGACGCGACGACCGGGACGCCCGCCGCCATCGACTCGATGACCTTCAGCGGCGCGCAGCCCTGGTCGAGGTTGCGGGCGCAGCCGGTCAGCGGCGCCAGCGACGCCTCGGCGTGCGCCAGCCAGGCGGCGACCTCGTGGTGCGGCAGCGTGAACCGCCAGTCGATCCGGTCGGCGACCCCGAGCCGCTCGGCGAGCCGCCGCACCGGCTTCGCCCGCCGCTCCGGGACGGACGCGCACACCACCAGCCGCAGCCCGTCGAGGTCGGCGAGCCGGGCGAACGCGCGCATCAGCACGTCCAGCCCCTGCCACGGCTGCATCGCGCCGACATAGATGACATAACGCTCAGGCGCATCGGCGGGCCGTTCGGTTTCACCGGGCACGTCCGCGCCGTTCGGCACCAGACGCACCTTGTGCTCGGGGACGCCCCGCTCCCGGACCGCGTCGCCGATCACCCGCGACGGCACCACGACCGCGTCGCTGCGCTCCAGGCAGAACCGCTCCAGCTCGCGGATCTTGCCGAGCGTGCTCGGCGCCGCCCACGGCCACGTGTGGCTCATCTCGATGGACGGCAGGCCGTTGACCTCGTACACGACCTTGTGGCGGCGGCCGTCCGCGACCGCCGGCAGCGCGCTCCAGGGGTCCCGCACGTGGCAGACCTCAAGGGTCTCCCAGTGCGGCGCCAGATGGTCGGCCACCCAGCCGGAGAACGCCTCGGCCCGGTCGATCAGATTCGGGACGGGCGTGTCGAACCGCGCGATCTCGCGCGTCCCCTCCCGCTGGTAGCGGGGCAGGTCACCGCCGCCGATCACGCCGAGGAGCCCGCCGCCGTACCGGTCGAACAGCTCGTCGGCCATCTGCGCGATGTGCACCGCCGACCCCTTGCTGGACGGGAACCGATCGAACGCGACGTAGGCCGCTCTGTGCCTCATCCGACGCGCACCTCCGCCGACGCCCGATGCCAGGCGATCTGGTCGTCGAGCCCCTCTCGGAGACCGATCGCGGGCTCCCAGCCGAGCAGCTCCCGGGCGCGCCCGGTGTCGGCCCACGTCCGGTGCGCGTCACCGGCCACCGGCGTCTCCCGCTGGATCTCCGCCTGGACGCCCAGGGCGTCGACGAGCATCGCGATCGCGTCCCGCACGGCCACATGCTCGGGATGGCCGACGTTGACGGCGATGCCGGACGGCAGCTCCTCGGCCGCCGCCGCGAGCGTCGCCGCCACCACGTCCCGCACATGCGTGAAGCTGCGCGACCGGTGCCCGTCGCCGAACACCGGCAGCGGGCGCCCGTCCAGCGCCGCCTCCACGAACCGGTGGAACGCCATGTCGGGCCGCTGCCGGGGCCCGTACACCGAGAAGTACCTGAGCACGACGACGCGGAGCCCGGCGTCCGCCGCGAGGCCCGCGAGCCGCTCCACCTCGACCTTGCTGACCGCGTAGGGGCTCTCCGGCCGGAGCCGGTCGTCCTCCCGGTTCGGCCGCCGCCCCGCCGACCCGTACACCGACGAGCTCGACGCGACGACCACCTTCGGCCTGCGCCCCGCCGCCAGGCACGCCGCGAGCAGCCGCCGCGTCGCCGTCACGTTGTCCCGCTCGGCGACGGCCCGCCCCGGCCCCCACGAATCGCGCACGCCGGGCCGCCCCGCCAGATGCAGGACGACGTCCGCCCTGGCGACGGCGTCCAGCTCGTCCACCGCGAGATCGACGTCGGCGGCGACGACACCGGGCCGCGCCGCGACCCGCGCCCACGTCCGCCGGGCGAGCTCCGGAGTCAGCGACCGCGCGGGCGCGTCGACGGCGAGCACCTCGTGCCCGGCACCCGAGCACGCGTCGACGACATGGCTCCCGATGAACCCCGCAGCACCCGTCACGACCACCCGCACCCGGGCACTTTATCCGTAGGACCCCGAACCCGGACAGGGCTCGCGTCCCAGCTCAACCAGGACGATCACCGGGACGGATGGAGCGAACATAGCCGCCCACTGTCGTTACTTAGAGTTAGTTTTCAGTCACAGAGGGGCAGGACTGCCATGCCTGTCAACACACTTTTGAAAGGGAGAGTTCGTGAAACTACGCCATAGTTTCGCAACCCTGCTGCTCGCGGGCACCGTCGGCGCCGGCCTCGCCGGCGCGCCCGCCGCGCAGGCGTCGGCTCCGCCGGCCGCCGAAGGGACGAGCACGCCGGCGGCCGCCGCGTACCAGTACGCGACGGGGAAGGTGATCAGCCGTCACCGGCTCGCGATCCGCACGAAGCCGACCACGCACTCCAAGCGGGTCGGCTGGCTGCAGCCCGGCCAGCGGTTCTTCATCAAGTGCTGGACGCGGGGGCAGAAGATCCGCAACACCCGCGTCTGGTACCGCCTGGGGTACAGCAGCCCCAAGAACTACGTCTCGGGCGCCTACGTCCGGATCGTGAAGGGCAAGGTCCACCGCTGCTAGCCGAGCCGGATCCGGGGGCAGGGGCGGTCCGCCGCCCCTGGCCCCTCACGGACCTGGGCTGTCACCCGCCGGCCATGGCGCCGACCACCATGAACGGCTCGGCCCCCGCCGCGACCCGCGCGGGCAGGACGGTCTCCGGCGGGTCATGGGAGAAGTCCTCCTCGCAGGCGAAGAAGCGGACGAACGCGCGGCGGCGACCGGTGGAGCGGTCCCGGATCGTGCCGCGCAGCACCGGGTACCGCGCCTCCAGGGCGTCCAGCACCGAGCACAGCGTGACCGGCTCGCGCACGTCCAGCTCCACCTCGCCCTCCACCTCCGCCAGGACGCGCAGGTGCGCGGGCAGCACGACGCGGATCACGGCAGCGTCTGGACTTCCACCGACAGCACCGCCGGCAGGTCGCGGACGATCGGCGCCCAGGTGTCCCCGGCGTCGGCGGACGCGTACACCTGCCCGCCCGTCGTGCCGAAGTAGACGCCGCACGCGTCGAGCGAGTCGACGGCCATCGCGTCCCGCAGCACGTTGACGTAGCAGTGCTCCTGCGGCAGCCCCGCGGTCAGCGGCTCCCACTCGTCACCGCCGACCCGGCTGCGGTACACGCGCAGCCGCCCCTCCGGCGGGTAGTGCTCGGAGTCGCTCTTGATCGGGACGACGTACACGGTGTCCGGCTCGTGGGCGTGCACCGCGATCGGGAACCCGAAGTCGCTCGGCAGGTCGCCGCTGATCTCGTGCCACGTCTCGCCCGCGTCGTCGCTGCGCATGACGTCCCAGTGCTTCTGCATGAACAGCACCTCGGGCCGCGACGGGTGCATCGCGATGCGGTGCACGCAGTGCCCGACCTCGGCGTCCGGGTCGGGGATGCCCTCCGACCGCAGCCCGCGGTTGACCGCCCGCCACGTCTTGCCGGCGTCGTCCGTCCGGAACACGCCCGCCGCCGAGATGGCCGCGTACATCCGGGCCGCGTCCGCGGGGTCCCGCACGATCGTGTGCAGGCACATCCCGCCCGCGCCCGGCTGCCAGGACGGCCCCGACCCGTGCTCGCGCAGCCCCGGCAGCTCCTGCCAGGACGCCCCGCCGTCGACCGTGCGGAACAGCGCGGCGTCCTCGACCCCGGCGTGCACGATGTCGGGATCGGTGGGCGACGCCTCCAGATGCCAGACCCGCTTGAACTCCCACGGCCTGGGCGTCCCGTCGTACCACTGGTGCGTGCCGGGGACGCCGTCGTAGGCGAACTCGTTCCCCATCGGCCGCCAGGACGCGCCGCCGTCGTCCGACCGCTGGATCATGTGCCCGAACCACCCCGTGGACTGCGACGCGTACAGCCGCGCCGGATCGGCGGGCGACCCCGCCACGTGGTAGATCTCCCACCCGCCGAAGTGCGGCCCGCTGACCGCCCAGTCCTTGCGCGCGCCGTCCGCCGTGAGGATGAACGCGCCCTTCCGCGTACCGACGAGAACCCGAACTCCGGTCATGGTGCCCCCTCCAAGAGCCGTCCGGCATGACTTCACCGGCGATGCTGACTCCGGCCCTCCGGAAAACTCATCGGTGCTCCGACCACGGGATGCCGCCGATCAGCTCGCGAGCACCCGTCCGCGACAGATCCTTCGCGCCTTCGCGGGGGTCAGCGGGGGCGGTTCACCCGGGTTTCGTCCCAGACGGGTTCGGGGGACTCGTAGACGGTGCCGTCGGCGCCGAAGATGAGGTGGCGGTCGAAGGCGCGGGCGAACCAGCGGTCGTGGGTGACGGAGATGACCGTTCCCTCGTAGGACTCCAGGCCCTCCTGGAGGGCTTCGGCGCTGGCCAGGTCCAGGTTGTCGGTGGGCTCGTCCAGGAGGAGGAGCGTGGCGCCGCCGAGTTCCAGCAGGAGGATCTGCAGGCGGGCCTGCTGGCCGCCGGAGAGGGTCTCGAACGGCTGCTCGGCGCAGACGCTCAGCTCGTACCGGGCCAGGGCGCTCATGGCGTCGTTGCGGAGGCGGGCGTGCTCGGTCATGACGATCTCGCACGGGGTGCGTCCGGCCAGGTCGGGACGGGCGTGGGTCTGCGCGAACAGGCCGGGGACGACGCGCGCGCCCAGGCGGGCCACGCCGGTGTGGGCGACGGGTTCCACCGGGGTCGCGCCTCGGGGGAGTGCTTCCGCGATGGCCGTGAGGAGGCGCAGGAAGTGGGACTTGCCCGAGCCGTTGGAGCCCAGGACCGCCACGCGCTCGCCGTACCAGATCTCGGTGTCGAAGGGCTTCATCAGGCCCGTCAGTTCCAGGTTCTCGCAGATCACCGAGCGCTTGCCGGTGCGGCCGCCGCGCAGGCGCATCTTGAGGTTCTGGTCGCGGGGCGGGATCTCGGGCGGGCCCGCCTCCTCGAACTTGCGCAGGCGGGTCTGCGCCGCGCGGTAGCGGGACGCGAAGCCGTCGTTGACCGTCGCCTTGGTGCGGAGCATGTTGACGAGGTCCTTGAGCTTCGCGTGCTCCTCGTCCCAGCGGCGGCGCAGCTCTTCGAGCCGTTCGTTGCGGTCGCGGCGGGCGGCGGCGTAGGTGGCGAAGCGGCCGCCGTGGATCCACACGTTGGCCGCCTCGACGGTGACGATCCGGTCGGCGGAGCGGTCGAGGAGTTCGCGGTCGTGGGACACGAGCAGGACGGTCTTCGGGGTTTCGCGGAGTCGCTCCTCCAGCCAGCGCTTGCCCGGGACGTCCAGGTAGTTGTCCGGCTCGTCCAGGAGGAGGACTTCGTCTGGGCCGCGCAGCAGGGCTTCCAGAGCCAGGCGTTTCTGCTCGCCGCCCGAGAGGGTGCGCACCTCACGCCAGCGGCACGAGTCGTAGGAGACGCCCAGCGCCGCCACGCAGCAGGCGTCCCAGAGCACCTCGATCTCGTAGCCGCCCGCGTCGCCCCAACCCGCGAGGGCCGTGGCGTAGCGGAGCTGGGTCGGTTCGTCGTCGCGCTCCATCATCGCGAGCTCGGCCGCCTCGACCGCTTCGGCCGCCGACCGCACACGGGGCGGCGCCAGGGACAGCAGCAGGTCGTGCACCGAGGAGTCGTCCCGCATGCTGCCGATGAACTGCCGCATCACGCCGATGCCGCCGCTGTGCCCGACCGTCCCGGACTGGGGGACGAGGTCCCCGGCGATCAGCCGCAGGAGGGTCGTCTTGCCGGCGCCGTTCGGGCCGACGAGGGCCGCCGTGACGCCTTCGCCGACGCGGAAGGACACGTCGTCCAGGAGTGTGCGGCCGTCCGGCAGCACATGGCTGATATGGCCGACTTCGACGTGTCCCACGTTTCTCCCCCTCGATGACCCATCGAGTCTCCGGAGGCGACGGCGGGGGCGTCAAACGGTTTTCGCGGGGCGTGTCGGCGGTTGCGGCTATGATCTCCGGCTCCCGGAGAGGTTGGATGATGACGGCGACACAAGAGGCCCCCGCGTGCTACAGGCACCCCAAGCGTGAGACGTACGTCCGCTGTTCGAGGTGTGACCGCTACATCTGCCCGGACTGCATGCGCACGGCGGCGGTGGGGCAGCAGTGCGTCGACTGTGTACGGGAGGGCAACAAGACCGTCCGGCAGGGGCGCACGGTCTTCGGCGGCACGGTCTCGGTCACGCCGTGGGTGACGTACGTGCTCATCGCGGTGAACGTGCTGGTCTATCTGGGTGAGCTGGCCAAGCCGGATCTCGTCGACAAGCTCGGGTCGCTGGGCATCGGGCTCGTCGGGCCGGACGGCGACCTCTTCGTGGCCGACGGGACGGCCTACGCCGGGTTCGAGTCCGTTGGGGTGGCCCACGGCGAGTGGTACCGGCTCATCACGTCGGCGTTCGTGCATCTGCCGCCGACGAAGGGCGGGTTCGGGATCCTCCACATCGTGTTCAACATGTGGTGGCTGTGGCGGCTCGGCCGGCCGACGGAGGAGATGCTCGGCCGCTGGCGGTTCCTCGCCCTGTACCTGCTGTCCGCGCTGGGCGGCTCGGTGCTCGGTTACCTGATCGACCCGGGCATGAACGCGGTCGGCGCGTCCGGGGCGGTGTTCGGGCTCACCGCCGCCTACTGGATCTTCATGCGCCGGCTCGGGCACCGCATGGACGAGGCGAACCGGCTCGTCGTGCTCGCCCTGATCTGGCTGGTCGTCTCGGCCGGGATCGCCTCCTGGCAGGGGCACCTGGGCGGCCTTCTGGCGGGAGGCGCCGTCGCGATCGCCTTCGCCCACGCCCCGCGGGAACGGCGGCTTCTCGTCCAGGCCGGTGCCGCCGCGGCCGTGTTCGTCCTGCTGGCCGTCCTGGTGGTGGTCAAGACGGGGGAGCTGGGCGGCACCCTGCTGTGACGCTTCAGGCCGTCTTCGCCAGCAGTGCTTCGACGTGGGCGGCCACCGCGTCCAAGGCGATCTTGGACGTCTCGCCGGTGGCACGGGTGGTCACCTCGGCGACGCCCTCGGCCAGGCCGCGGCGGCCGATCGTCACGCGGAACGGGATGCCGGTCAGCTCCGCGTCGCGGAACTTCACGCCCGCCCGCTCGGGACGGTCGTCGATCACGACCTCCGCCCCGGCGGCCGACAGCGCGGCGTAGACGCCCTCCGCCGCCCCCGACACGCCCGGGTCGTCGGACTGGGCGGGGACGACCACCACCTGGAACGGCGCCACGGAGACGGGCCACACGATGCCGCGCTCGTCGTGGTGGGTCTCGACGATCGCGGCCATCGCCCGCTCCACGCCGATCCCGTAGCTGCCCATGACCACCGGGACGCGCCGGCCGTCCGGGTCCAGGACCTCGACGCCGAGCGCCCGGGAGTAGCGGTCGCCGAGCTTGAAGATGTGCCCGACCTCGATGGCGCGGACGATCTCCAGCGGCGTCCCGCAGCGGACGCACGGCTCCCCGGCCGCCACCTCCCGCAGGTCGGCCCAGGCGCCGACCTCGATGTCGCGGCCGACGTCCACGCCGCGCAGGTGGACGTCGTCGGTGTTCGCGCCGGTGAACATGTCGCGGCGGCCGCGCAGCGCCTCGTCCGCGATCACCGGGAGGGCCGCGCCGACCGCGCCGAGGCTGCCGGGCAGCGCGCCGAGCGCGTCCTGGATCTCCTGCGGCTCGGCGGCGCGGATCTCCGCCGCGCCGGTCGCGTCCACGAGCTTCTGCTCGTTCAGCGGATGGTCGCCGCGCAGCAGGACGAGCGTGAGCGCGCCGTCCAGCATGTACACGAGCGTCTTGATCTGGCGGTCGCCCGGCGCGCCGTAGGCCAGCAGATCCTCGATGGTGCGGACGCCGGGCGTGTCGAACCGCTCCGGCGCCGGCGGGCCGGGGCCGTCGGACGCGGCCGGCAGCGCCGACGTCGCCCGCTCGACGTTCGCCGCGTACCCGCAGGACGGGCAGTGGGCGACGAGGTCCTCGCCGGCGTCGGACGGGCACATGAACTCGGTCGAGCCGGAGCCGCCCATGGTGCCGCTGGACGCCTCGCACACCAGCGTCGGCACCCCCAGCCGCGCGAAGATCCGCGTGTAGGCGCCCTGGTAGGACGCGAACGACGCGTCGAGCCCGGCGGGGTCGACGTCGAAGCTGTAGGCGTCCTTCATGGTGAACTCGCGGGTCCGCATGAGGCCGCCCTTGGGGCGCGGCTCGTCCCGGAACTTCGTCTGGAACTGGTACCACTGCTGCGGCAGCTGCCGGTAGGAGCTGAGCTCCCGCGCGACCGTCGCGAAGATCTCCTCGTGCGTCATGCCGAGGGCGTGGTCGGCGCCGCGCCGGTCGCGGAGCCGGAACATCTCCTGGCCCATCAGCTCCCAGCGGCCCGACCTGCGCCACGGCTCCGCCGGGTGCAGCGCCGGCAGCAGCATCTCCTGCGCGCCGATCCCGTCCATCTCCTCCCGGACGATGGCGATGATCTTCGACCGGACGCGGACGGCCAGCGGCAGCAGCGAGTAGTGCCCGGCGGTGAGCTGCCGGACGAACCCGGCGCGCAGCAGCAGCCGGTGGCTCGCCGCGTCCGCCTCCGCCGGGTCCTCGCGGAGCGTGGGCGCGAACATCTGGGACCAGCGCATCCCGCGAGGGTAGCGAAGGTGCCCGGACCGATGCCGAGGGTCAGTACCCTTGTTTGCCGTGAGTCGAGAAGGTGTGACGCCGCAGAGCGAGGATTTCTCCGCCTGGTACAACGAGGTGGTCGTGCAGGCCCAGCTCGTCGACCGCGGCCCGGTGCGCGGCACGATGGTCATCCGACCGTACGGTTTCCGGATGTGGGAGCTGCTCCAGGCCGACCTGGACCGGCGCATCAAGGACGCGGGCCACGACAACGCCTGCTTCCCGATGTTCATCCCGGAGTCCTACCTCAAGCGCGAGGCCGAGCACGTCGAGGGCTTCTCGCCGGAGCTCGCGGTCGTCACCCACGCGGGCGGCAAGGACCTGGAGGAGCCGCTCGTCGTGCGGCCCACGTCCGAGACCGTCATCGGCGAGTACATGGCCAAGTGGATCGACTCCCACCGCGACCTGCCGCTGCTGCTGAACCAGTGGGCGAACGTCGTCCGGTGGGAGATGCGGCCCCGGATGTTCCTGCGCACGACCGAGTTCCTCTGGCAGGAGGGCCACACCGCGCACATCGACGAGGACGACGCGATGCGCGAGACGATGTGGGCGCTGGACGCCTACGCCGCCGTCGCCCGCGACCTCGCCGCGATGCCGGTCGTGCCGGGAGAGAAGACGCCCGGCGAGCGCTTCGCCGGCGCCGTCCGCACCTACACGATCGAGGGCATGATGCGGGACGGCCGGGCCCTGCAGGCCGGCACGTCGCACTACCTCGGCACCAACTTCGCCAAGGCGTTCGAGATCCAGTACCAGGACGAGGCGGGCAAGCTCACCCACGCCCACACCACGTCCTGGGGGATGAGCACCCGCATGATCGGCGGCGTGATCATGACGCACGGGGACGACAAGGGCCTCGTGCTGCCGCCGCGGCTCGCCCCCTACCAGGTCGTGATCGTCCCGATCGGGCGCAAGGAGCAGGGCGAGCAGGCCGCTGCGGAGGCCCGCAAGCTGGGTGCCGCGATCAAGTCGATGGGCATCCGGGTGCACGTCGACGACAACCGCCCGCAGCTGTCGCCCGGCTTCAAGTTCAACGAGTGGGAGATGCGCGGCGTCCCGGTCCGCATCGAGCTCGGCATGCGCGACATCGAGAACGGCGTCGCGACCGTCGTCCGGCGGCTCCCGACCGTCGAGGGGCAGGGCAAGGAGCAGATCCCGCTCGCCAAGGTGCCCGAGGTGCTGCCCGGGATGCTCGCCGACTTCCAGGCGTTCCTGCTGGCGAGGGCCGAGCGCTTCCGCGACGACAACACCGCCGTCGTGGACGGCTGGGACGCGTTCGCCGCGCAGGTCGCCACCGGCTGGGCCCGCGCCTTCCACTGCGGCGAGACCGAGTGCGAGGACGCGATCAAGGCCGACACCGCCGCGACCCCGCGGGTCATCCCGGCGGACGCGCCCGAGGAGACCGGAGCCTGCGTCAAGTGCGGCCGCCCGTCCGCCTACGGCAAGCGCGTCATCTTCGGCCGCGCCTACTGACCGCCGAGAAGGGGCGCCCGCGCGGTCACGTGTCACCCTCCGCGCGGGCGTTCGCCTTCATCCGGGTCAGGTACGGCTGGACGAACCACACCCAGCCGCTCAGCGCCAGGATCCCCACGGCCGTGAGGACGACCGGGACCGTCCGCTCCGACAGCGACTCGACGATCAGCATGGTCGCCGCGGTGATCGAGACCGCCAGCGCGAACGCGCCCGCGATGCCGTACTGGTTGGCCCGCTTGATCAGCAGTTCCTTCTGCCCGAGCCGGAACAGGATGCGGTGCTGGAACGCGGGGGCGATGAAGCAGATCGACGCGAACGCCGCGCCGAACAGCGCGATGTAGAACAGCGTCGTCCCGGCGCCGTCCACCTTGTCGAAACCGGCGGAGAACGGGACGGTCAGCAGGAACGCGAACAGCACCTGCACCCCGGTCGTCGCGACCCGGAAGCCCTGCAGCAGCTCCATCAGCTGCCGGTCCAGCCGCTCGTGCTCGGTCTCGTTGCGGGGCTTGTCGGCGGGATCGACGGTCATGTTCCCGATCTACCCGGCTAAACGACCATCATCCCGACATCTTGCTCGTGCGGGCTAGTTCAGCGTGGGCTGTTCCACCCGCAGCGCGAGCATCGACACGTCGTCGCGCAGGTCCCCGTCGCAGAAGTCGAGCAGCGCCCGCTCCACCCCCGCGAGCATGCCCTCCGGCGTGTCGCCGGCGTGCCCGGCCAGCGCCTCCAGCAGCCGCTCCTGGCCGAACTCCTGCCGCGTCATGTCGCACGCCTCCAGCACCCCGTCGGAATGCAGGATCAGCGTGTCGCCGACGGTGAGGTCGATGGTGTCGAGCCCGGCCTCGAAGTCCTCGAACAGGCCGAGCGGGACACCGCCCCGCGACGCCGACCTGATCACCCCGTCGGCGCGCACCACGATCGCCGGCGGATGCCCGGCCGTGCCCAGCGCGACGACGACCCGCTCGGTCTCCAGCGTCAGCCCCGCCATCACCGCCGTGACGAACCGGTCCTCCTCCAGCAGCGCCTCGTTCACGATGCCGAGGACGTCCCCGGGGGAGGACTTCCACCGCGACGCGAGCCGCACGCAGTGCCGCGCCGTCGCCGTCACCGCCGCCGCGTCCTCGCCCTTGCCGCACACGTCGCCGAGGACGAGCCCCCAGCCGCTCTCCGTGCGGAACACGTCGTAGAAGTCGCCGCCCACGTCCGAGCCGTGCGTGGACGTCAGGTACTTGGCCGCCACCCGCACGCCCGGGATCGACGGCAGCGTCTTCGGCAGCAGCCCCGCCTGCAGCGTGTCGGCGACCTCGGCGCGCCGCCGGTACAGCCGCGCCGCCCGGATCACCAGCGCCAGGTACCGGCCGAGCCGCTGCACGACCCCGAGGTCCATCAGGTCGAACGGGCCGTACTCGCCGCTCGCCGCCAGCGTGATCGTGCCGATCGCGCGGTCGCCGTCCTCGATCGGCACGCTCAGCACCGACGTCGCGCCGATCTTGCCGCAGACGGGCTGGCCGTCCGGGCAGACGCCGAGCACGTCGAGGTTCTCCAGATGCGGGCGCAGCGCGCTCTGCCGGGTGACGTACACCGTGTGCGGGAGGGTGCCCTGGCCGGGCTCGACCTCCTCCAGCATCCGCGCGGCCTCGACGGAGTGCTCGTCCTCCGGGCCCATCACCACCTGGCGGCGCAGCTCCGGCTTCGCGCCCGCCGCGTGGATGCCGCCCTGCGGCGCGCCGCCCGGGCCGCCGCCCGAGCCGGTCAGGTCGATGAACGCCCAATCGGCCAGCTCCGCGGCCAGCAGCCGGGCGCAGCGGCGCACCGCCACCGTCTCGTTGAAGACCGGCTCGTCCAGCAGCAGCTCGCTCGCGGTGGCGAGGACGTCCATCCGGTGGACGATCGTCGCCACGGCCTCGTCGTCGGCCGGCGCGTTCTGCGCCGTCCGCCCCCGGCCCCGCGCCGGCTGCTTGCGCGGCTCGTCCTCGGTCGGGGTGGTGGTCGGCCCGGCCGCGACCACGACCATCGGGTCGGGTTCGCCGCGGATCCACACCCGCGCCAGCGTCACCACGGCGTCGACCGGGCGGTCCCGGCCGAGGAAGCGGACGTTGACGCGGCGGCGCCGCCCCGTCCGGACCACGGCGGCCAGCTGCGACCGCACCGCCGCCCGCGTCGCCATGTCGCAGAACGCCGTGAACTGCTTGCCCGACACGTACCCGGACGACGTGCCGAGCAGCATCGCCGCCTGCCGGTTGACGCGGCGGACGCTGGTCGTCCGGTCCAGCAGGAACAGCGGGACGGGGGCGTCCTGGAACACGGTGCGCAGCACCCGGCGCTCGTTCTCCGCCGCGGCCGATCCGCCCTGCTCGCCGGCCTGCTCGCCGCCCATCGTGCGCAGCACGGTCAGCGCCAGCTCCAGCTCGACCAGCGCCGCGTCCAGCGTCGCGCGCAGGTCGGGCTCCGGGACGCCGGCGGCCTGGCGCAGCTCGCCGATGCGCCCCTCGAGGTCCGAGATCTCCCGGGTCAGCGACTCGGGTTCGAGCTGGTCGGGCTGATCGTGCATCTGGTCTCCCTCTCATCCGCGTCACACGGCGGAACCAGCTCGGTTCCCCGGACCGGCCACGATCCGCGGAACCGCTTCGAGCAGCCTATTCGCCTCACCCGCATGCGTCTGTAAGCACGGCCTAAGGAAGGCCCTGATGACCGACGATACGCTGTGCGAGCGCGGTCAGCTTCACATGACGCGTCTGTGAGATACGGCGCATCTCGGCGAACGCCTCGTCGGCGTCGCACCCCAGCGCGTGCATCAGAATGCCCTTCGCCTGGTCGACGACCGCGCGCGCCTCCACCGCCTGCTGCAGCTGGACGGCGGTCCGGTGCACGTCGTCGTACTGCTGGCTGTTGGAGACGGCCGCGGTGCCCTGCGCGAGCAGCAGCGCCGCGAGCGCGTGCCGGCCGTGGCCGAGCGCCTTCGGCAGCACCCCGTACAGCGTCAGCGTGACCAGGACGGGCGGGTTCACGTGCGGGGTCGTGCTGAAGCAGCGCACCCCGCGGCGCAGCATGTCCGACATCGACTCGGGCCAGCGGGTCTCGGCGAGGATGTCGTCGGAGGTGAGCACCCGGCGCCCGCGCACCACGTCGAAGATCGGCCCGTGCCCGCGGGACAGCTGCCGGTCGGTCACCTCGGCGAGATCGGGATGGCTCGCGGCCGCCGCGAGCGGCTCGGGCCGCGCGTCCTCCGGCGCGCCGGCGTCCACGGCGATCTCCGCGTCCGCCGCCGTCGCCCCGTCCGCTGCCGCCTCGGCCGCCGGCCACGCGGTCGCCCCGCCGGCCGCCGGCGGCAGCGCCCACCGCACGCTCGCCGCCCCGGCGCAGCCCGGCACGGCGCGCGCGGCCAGCTCGGTCACCCGGTGCAGGGTGCCGACGTCGGAGGACTCCCCGACCATGCCCAGCCGGGCGATCTCGAGCGCGAGCTGGTCCGTCAGGACCGTTTCGGTGGCCGTCACCCCTCCGAGATTATCCTGGCCGGGCGGCTCCGGGGCATGCCCGCGCACCCGGCGGCCCTCGTGGTCCATGGGGGGTCCTAGTTGTTGGGCGGTGCCTTGCTGATCTCTCCGAGCGGGCCCGCGTCCCCGTTCGCCATCGCGAGGTCGCCGATGGACACGATGCCCACCGGGCGCTGCTCGGCGTCCACCACGGGGAGCCTCCGCACGGCCTGCTCGCACATCAGCCGCGCGACGGTCCCGGTGTCGTCGTCGGGACGGACGGTGGTCAGCTCCGCCGTGCACACGTCGCCGAGGGGCGTCAGTGACGTGTCACGGCTCTCCGCCACCGCGCGGACCACGATGTCGCGGTCGGTGACCACTCCGCACAACCGGCCGGCGTAGGTGACGAGCACATCGCCGATCCCCTCGTCCCGCATCACACGGGCCGCCTCGTACAGCGTCGCGTCCAGCGGCAATGACAGCGGGGCCTCTGTCATCACATCGCTGACCCTTGGTGGCATCGCGCGCACATCCTCCCGAATCGCCGGCGGCTCGCGTGGCCCGTGTGCGCGCCTTACCCAAGGTCGGCGCGCCTATTCGGACATATCCGGGATCGGCCACCGCTTCGCCCCGTTTCCCATGGTCAGAAGGCGAACACGGTACCGGTCCGCGACTGCATCGCGCAGTCGTTGCCGTACTCGGCGCGGAACCGCACCGGTTCTCCGTTCCACTGCCCTTCGGCCCGCGCGATGACCGGCGCGTGGACGGCGGTGCACATCCGCCCGTCCGGCGGATGCTTGAACTTCCCGCCGGACGCCTCCAGTTCGGCGCACGCCCGCGCCGCCGCGGGATGCCCGCCTCCCGGCGGATCGCAGCGCAGCGTGACGGTCCGCGTCCCGGACGTGTCGCGTCCGGGATGGGTGAGCGTGAGCCGCACCGTCGACTCCGACGGGACGACGGGCACAAGGGCGATCACCGCACCCGCGATGACCCCGGTGAGGAGGTTCGACACGAAAGACTCCGAGTGGTCGAGGGACCCTGAACTCAGAGTAGCGACTCAATGGCGTTCTGTACGGAGAAACAAGTGATCCCGCAGCCACGGGGCAGCTGCGGGACCACGCTTTTCGATCATCGCGAATGCGAAATCACGTTCTGATCATTTTCCTCGCCAAGCCACGCACGGACGGAAAGGAACACGTCCGTAACCCCCGCACGCAAAGATCTCAAATTGCGATCGCGTGCGAAGCCAGGTTTCAAGCGAAGCAAGAAACCTGATCGCGAAGCGAGCCGCAAGGCGAGCCGGAGCGATGCCAGCGATCGCGTTCTGCCCGTGGAAGGAAGGGCCGCCAGGCCCGACCGCCGAGGGCAGAACAAGAAATCACGCCGCGAGGATGTGGGCGGCCCGGCGGTGGTCGGCGAGGGATTCGCGGAGCTGCTTGCGGCCGCGGTGCAGGCGGGACATCACCGTGCCGATGGGGGTGCCCATCATCTCGGCGATCTCCTTGTAGGCGTAGCCCTCGACGTCGGCGAGGTAGACGGCGTCGCGGAAGTCCTTCGGCAGGGCGCGCAGCGCGTCGATGACCTGCGAGTCGGGGATGCGGTCGAGGGCCTCGGACTCGGCGGACCGGAAGCCGGAGGCGTCCGCCTCGGTCTGCGCGAGCTGCCACTCCTCCAGCTCCTCGGAGCCGGCGCGCTGGGGCTCGCGCTGCTTCTTGCGGTAGGTGTTGATGAAGTTGTTGGTCAGGATCCGGTGCAGCCAGGCCTTGAGGTTCGTGCCCTCCTGGAACTGGTGGAAGTTCACGTAGGCCTTGGCGAGGGTCTCCTGGACGAGGTCCTCGGCGTCGGCGGAGTTGCGGGTCATGCGGACGGCGCTGGCGTAGAGCGGGTCGGCCAGCGGAAGCACGTCCCGCTCGTAGCGCTGGGTGCTCTCGATGTTCGTGGTGCTCCTCTTCGCGCGGTCGTTCGTCGTGGCGGTGCTCTTGATGCTCGTGTTGCTCTTGATGCTCATCGTGCCGGTGGTGCGGATCGTTCGGCTGGCGTCGCGGCCGTTGTCGCGGACAGGCGTGGTGACAGCGGTCATCGTCGCTCCCCGTGGTCGGGCCCGGTGCAAGGGGCCGGTTGCATGGCGCGTGGTCGGGGGCACGCGCGGACCGGGCGGATGATGCCGCCCCCCGTTGAGTGGTACGTGCCACCGTTCCCGGCGGGTTCGGAGAAGGTCCCCGGTCTCGCGCGGAGGCTGGGCCGAGGGTTCTGCGCGGGTCGGCGGTGCCAGGGCGACCCCGGTGGTCCGGGACGTCGCGGGCGGTGCTCGATCAGGCGCTTGACCACCCGCCGGTGGTCTTCCTGTCAGGTAAGACGCATGGAAGGGTCCAAAAGGTTGCCTCACCTGGGGGTGTCGCTCATCACATCCGCATGGCGTGTCGGCGAACCCGCTGTGAACCCTTGCTATAAGGCGCGCGAACGCCGGGC
This sequence comes from Actinomadura sp. NPDC049382, assembly GCF_040677125.1. NCBI lineage: Bacteria > Bacillati > Actinomycetota > Actinomycetes > Streptosporangiales > Thermomonosporaceae > Actinomadura > Actinomadura sp. NPDC049382. Next base: position 42,998 of record NZ_JBFARO010000009.1, on the reverse strand, counting down.
TATTCCCGGCGCCGGGAGCCGGACGCGGGCCGCGGCCCCCGCCCGGAGCGTCGAGGCTCCGGGACGAGGGCCGCATCCGGGGGCGTTCGCGGTCAGTCGAGCAGGTGGTCGAGGGCCTTGGTGATCAGGGTTGGGGCGTCGGGGGACTGCTCCACGCCGAAGCCGAGGAGGACGGTGTCCCGGGTCGCCACCGCGGAGACGGAGTCGATCAGGGCCTGTGAGCGGACGTACTCGGCGCCGTTGCCGGGGCTGCCGGCGGGGGCGCCCTGGATCGTCCAGGGGCCGAGTCCCGTCTCGAAGCCCTCGGCGTCGAGCTGGCCGCCGGACGTGGTCAGCCGGGTGTCGTCGATGAACAGCCCGGTTCCGCCGGTGGCGGGGTCGCTCACGTAGGAGAGGGACACCTCCACCTTCTTGCCCGCGTAGGCGGACAGGTCGAACGCGGCCGGGACCCAGCCGTTGGAGTTGCCGGTGAAGGCGTTCCACTGACCGGAGGTGCCGGTGTTGCCGCAGGGGTTGCCGCCGGTGAGGTAGTGGCTGAGGAACGGGTGCATGTCCAGGTAGTAGCCCTGCTCGCACTGCTCCGGGACGGTGGTGCTCGTCCGGCCGTTCTTGTCGGGCAGCGTGGTCCAGTCCTCGGCCCCGGCGGTGTGCGCCTCGACGATGATGTTGTCGAAGCCCGTCTCGGTGCTGTAGGAGAGCTGGGCCTGCAGGGTGGGGGCCTGGGCCGCGGTGACCGACGTGAGGTCGATCGTGCGGGTCAGCCGGCGGTAGGCGCCGTCCTGGTGCGGGCCCGCGACGTACCACTGGCCCTCTACGGGCTCGCTGGGCGCGGCGGCGCCGGTGTAGTCGCCGGCCTTCCAGCTGGTGAACTGCGGGAAGCCGGCCTTGGGCAGGACGGTCGAGGTGACCTGGAACCCGCCGGCCTCGTTCACCGGGTTGGTCGCGGTGCCGGTGAGCTTGGACGTGACCCCGTCGAACGGGGCGCCGGTCCCGACGAAGCCGGTGGGCGCGCCCACTCGCTGCCTGTCGTAGGCCCCAAGGTAGTACTGGAGGAAGTCGTCCGACAGCAGTTCGCAGTCGTCCCGGAAGTTGCCGGTGACCACGCACGGCTTCTCAGGGTGGCCCTTGAGGCCGTAGTAGATGCCGCCTCCGTTCAGCCGGCTGATCGGGCCGTAGTAGCCGGTCGTCTCGCCGGTGTGGAGGAGCTTGCCGCCCTCGTTCAGGTAGGAGCGGACGGAGAGGACGAGGTCCTTCTCGCGGTCGGCCACCTGCGAGTCGGGGGCGTTGCCGATGTAGGTCTTCACGGGGTCGTCGGCCGCGTCCTGGGTGAGGCGGTTGTCGCCGAGGTACCAGACGACGGCCTTGAAGTGCTTCAGGACGCCGAGGTCGTGCGGGACGCCGTCCTTGTCGATGTCCCAGACGAGCGGCCGGTGGCCCGCCGCCTTGACCAGGTCGGCGTACTGGCCCGTGTACCGGGGCGCCTTGGCGGGGTAGGTCGGGTTGATCCCGGTGTAGTCCTCGTCCGCGACGATCAGGACGTCCGCTCTGTTCTGATCGCGGACGGTGTAGGTGAAGTGCTTGCTCTCCACCTGCCTGTGGCCCTTCCTGCCGGTGAACCACACCTCGACCCGGTCGCCGGGCCGCTGCCGCTTGATCTCGCCGCGGTACTCGGCGTAGTAGACCTTGTTGTCGTGGCCGAACCGCTCGCCGCCGCGCCACTCGCGCACGTTCCCGCGCTGTACCCGGCCGCCGTTGACCCGGTAGCGCAGCTCCTTGCCGCGCAGCGACCTGCGGATCACGGACGCGACCTCCTGCGACGTCCCGTAGGACGTGCCGAACGCGTCGGTCTCGAAGTCGGGCGCGGTGCGTCCCACGGACGACACCGGCTCGTCGGGGGTGTGCGCGGACGTGCCGATCGACAGCGCGAACGGCAGGTTCTTCCGGAACTCGCGCTCGATCAGCGCCTCGTCGTCCGGGAACTCGAAGTCGCTGCCGCAGTCGCCGGGCTCCCAGGCGTCGTCCGGGTCCTCGTTGGCGGCCGTCGTGCAGGTCGCCATCTCGGGCGTGATCGAGAGCGTGCCGTACCGGTTGTCGACCTGGCCGTCGGTGTCGCCGTTGGTCGTGTAGAGCTGCGCGCCCAGCTCGGGCGTGTAGCCGGGGACGGCGGGGTGGTCGATGTCGCCGAGCAGCGCGTCGTGGATCGCGTCGTCCGGGCTGCGGGTGAGGGCCTGCCAGCCCACGCCGTGCAGCAGCAGCTGCGCCGCCGAGTGGTAGTTGATCAGGTAGGTGGGGCGGACGCGCTTGTAGAGGTTCAGCTGCGCCTGCGTCTCGGGCTCGGACGCCGGCGACCTGCCGCGGTAGGTCTGGCTGGACGGCAGGTCCGAGGAGCCCTCGTTGTCGTAGCCCCACTTGTAGGGGAAGTTCCGGTTCAGGTCGATGCCGTCCGCGCCGGTGATCTGGCCGTCGCCGTTGTTGTCGCGGACGTTCTTGCGCCACAGCCGGAAGCCGTCCTGGAACGTCAGGTCGTAGCCGTCGACGTTGACGACCGGGATGAACCACAGCTCCGTGGTGTCGATGACCTTGGTGAGCGCGGCGTCCGTCCCGTACCCGCCGACGTAGTGGTGCAGCAGCCGGCGGACCATCTCCGGGGTGATCCACTCGCGGGCGTGCTGGGCGGCCTGGTAGACGACGACGGGCCGCTTGTGCTGCCCCCGCCGCTCCTTGCCGGCGACCCGCACGGCGGTGATCGGCTGCCCCTTGACGGACGTGCCGATGTCCACGGCCTTCGCGATGGACGGGTGGTCGGCCGCGACCTTGAGCAGTTCCTCGCGGATGTTGCCGGGCCCGCTGTAGGGGCGGAAGACGTTCTGGGCCGCGGCCTTCGCGCGCGGGCGGGCGCCCTTCGCGGCGGTGAGGCCGAGGCCCCGCGCGTTGAGCGCGGCGGCTTCGGTGCCGCTCATGACGACCTCGACGTGGACGCGGTCCTTCAGCGCGCTCTTGGAGAAGCTGACGTCCTCCCGGTCGAGGGCGGAGCCGTTGAGGACCTTCACCTGGTCGGGGGTCAGCTCGGCGGTGTAGACGCCCACGGCGGGGCCGGACGCGGCCGGCTTCGGCGCCGCGTCCGCGGGGGTCGCGACGAGCGCTCCGATCAGGAGCGCGGCCGTGGCGGCGATGGGCGTGAGTCTTCGATGCCGGAACAATGTGCGCGGCATTGCGCCTCCTGGCAGGGATCACAACGGGGGTTGCGCGATCGTCTGCCGGGGGGCAAAGAGTGTCAATGGGGCAATAGTTGCCTAAGCCCGCATTTGGCCACCGAATAACCCTGGGCGGTGCATTCCGGCGTCCTGGCCACCTCCGGTCCGCGCGGGCGCCTTGGCGGCCGCGCCCCTTTGTGCTCGCCGTTCCCGCGGGTCCGCGATCTTGCGCGGTGCGCAATTCCGGCCTGCCCGAACCCCGCCGGCACGCGGGTGGGTCCTCATCCGAACCATTTTCGACAGAGTTGCAGCGCGCCCGCCTTACAGCAGGTAACGTCCCCTTTACCAGGCGTCGCCGGGGACTTCGGGCGTCATGCGCCCGGAAGGGGGACAGCATGGTCATCGCCGACCTGCTGGGAGTGGCCAGAATGGCCGCGATCACGCTCAACGAGCACGGCCACATCAGCCACTGGGACGACACCGCCGCCGAACTGTTCGGGGTGGGGCCGCCGCGCGCCCTGGGCCGGCCGCCCGCGGCGCTGCTGCGGCTGCCGCCCGAGCACCGCGGCGCCTTCGAACCGGGGACCTTCGGGCACGTCTGGTGCGGCTCCTGCACCCTGCCGCGGGTCGACACCGGCGAGCCCGCCGAGATCGCGTGGTGGGTCTACCCCATCGACCGGGCCCCCGGCGAACGCGGCGTCAGCGTGCTGGCGCTCGCCGCCGACCTGCGCCGGCTCCGCCGTGACGGGATCGGCATCACCATCGGCGACCGGCTGCTCTCCCCGCCGGACGGGCCGGTCCCGGTCCGCCGCCCGGCCGCCCGGCTGCTCCGCGTCGAGCCCGCCCTCACCGGCCCGTCCGGAGACGGCGCCGACGCCGTCGCGGGCTCGCTCGCCGGCCGGCTCGCCGAACTGCTGCCCGCGCTCGACCCGGCCGCGGCGGAGAAGATCACCTCGCGGGTGATCGGGCTCGGCTGCCCGGCCGTCTCGCTCGGGCTGACGATCCGGCTGCCGATCGTCCCGCACGCCGCGGGGCCGCCGGCCGTCCCCGCGCCGCGGTCCGCCCCGGCCCGCCGGCGGCGCCCCGCCGGGGACGTCCCCGCCGCCTGGGAGCCCCTCGCCTACCTCAGCGAAGCCGGCGAGCAGATCGGCAGCTCCCTCGACCACCTGCAGGCCGCCCGGGCGCTCGCCGAGGTCCTCGTCCCGCGGCTCGCCGACTTCGCCGCCGTCGAACTGCTCGAACGCGTCGTCGCCGACTCCGCCCCGCCCGCCGACGACGTCGACGAGACCACCCCGATGCGCCGCGTCGCCGTCGCCCACAACGACGACCACGGACGCTGGGACGAGGCCGTCCGCGAGGGGGAGCCGCTGTTCCTGCCGTCCGGCACGCCGTTCGTCCAGGCCATGCGGACCGGGCGCCCCGTGCACATCCGGCGCGTCGGCCCCGGGCAGGCCGCCAAGCTCGCCATGGTGTTCGGCAACCCGGAGCTGCGCCACCTGTTCGCCGGGCGCGCGATGCTGGTCGTCCCGCTGATCGCGCGGGGGCGCGTCCTCGGCACGTTCAAGCTGCTCCGCAAGCCCGACCGGCCCGGGTTCGGCGAACTCGAACTCGCCATGGTCGACGAGCTCGCCCGCCGCGCCGCGCTGTGCGTCGACAACGGGCGGCTCTACCGGCGCGAGGTCCAGGTCGCCGAGAAGCTGCAGCGCAGCATGCTGCCCGACGACCCGCCCGACGTCGCCGGGGCCCGCGTCCGCTACCGGTACCGCCCCGCCGAGCAGGCCGCGCAGGTCGGCGGCGACTGGTTCGACGCGATCCCGCTGCCCGGCTGCCGGCTCGGCCTCGTCGTCGGCGACGTGATGGGGCACGGCCTCACCTCCGCCGCGATCATGGGCCAGATGCGCACCGCCGTGCGCACCCTCGCCGCCGAGGACATGCGGCCCGACCGGGTGCTCCGCCAGCTCGACGGCCTCGCCCGCCGGCTCGGCGAGGACTACCTCGCCACCTGCCTGTACGCGGTGTACGACCCGGTCGAGCGGCGCTGCACGTTCGCCAACGCGGGGCACATCCCGCCCGTGCTCGTGTCGGCCGCCGGCGAGAGCCGCGTGCTGGCCGTCCCGTCCGGCGTGCCGATCGGCGTCGGCGGCGAACCGTTCCAGACGATGGAGGTCGAGGTCGAGGACGGCTCCCAGCTCGTCCTGTGCACCGACGGCCTCCTCGAACGCCGCGACCGCGACATCGAGGAGGGCCTGGAGCAGCTGCGCGCGCTGCTCGCCGGGGCGTCCGCCGACCTCGACGGCGCCTGCGACGACGTGCTCGCCGCCCTCGCCGCGCACACCCCCGCCGACGACATCGCGATCGTCGCGGTCGGCTGCGACGGCATCCCCAAGGACGAGGCCGTCGCCTGGGAGCTCGAACCCGAGCCGAACAGCGTCCCGTGGATCCGCGCGCAGGTCGCCGCCCGGCTCGCCGGCTGGGACCTGCACGCCCTCGCCGACACCGCGCAGCTGCTCGTCAGCGAGCTCGTCACCAACGCGCTCGTGCACGGCGCCGGATCCCTCGGCGTCCGGCTGATCAAAGGCCGGACGCTGCTGTGCGAGGTCCACGACGACGGCCACGACCTGCCGCACCTGCGGCACGCCGAGGCCACCGACGAGTCGGGCCGCGGCCTCCAGCTCGTCGGCCACTTCGCCGCCCGCTGGGGCACCCACCGCACCGCCGCGGGCAAGATCGTGTGGTTCGAGCAGCGGCTGCCGCGCTGATGTGAGGTAAATGTTCCGTTGCCGCCAGATCCGCTCCGCCGTCCCCATCGGATCTGATCGAAGGGTGCCGACTACCCCCGGGGGACGAGTTTGGGTGAACATCTGACGCTGCCCGTGCCGGAGACCCTCTACGGAACCTACGCCGTCGCGCTCGCCGAACCGCTCGCCGACCCCGTGTCCCTCGCCCGCGACCACATCGCCCGGCACACCGCGGCGCCGCTGCGCGACCTCGTCCTCGGCATGCTCGGCAGCCCCATGCTGACCCTCGACCAGCGCCCCGCGGCCGCCTTCCCGCCGCTGCCCCGCGACCTGCTCGCCGCCTACGGCGCCGCCGCCTCCGACCTGGAGGCGGTCACGTCCGCCGCCCACCTGGTCGCCGTCCGCGCCGCCTACCGCCCGGGCCGCCCGCCCGCCCACGAATGGGCGTCCCGCGCCGTCGCCGGCGCCCTGGGCGCCATCACCGGCGCCCCGGTGGTCGACGTGTTCACCCCGCAGATCCTGACGCCCGACCACCTCCGGCGCTCCCTGCCCGGCCCGGACGGCACCGTCCGGCTCACCGACTGGATGCTCCTCCCGCACACCGACGGCCCGGACGGCCTCTTCGTCACCACCAAGGGCCTCGCCCGGTTCGGCCTCCCCGAACTGCAGACCGAGGACGTCCCGCCCGACCTCCTCGAACCCTGGGGCCGCGTCCTCAACGGCCTCGCCCACCGCGTCCTCGACCTGTGGCTGGCCGAACTGCACGCGGGCGCCCTCACCGCCGACATCCCCGAGACCGTCCCGGTCGGCCTCCAGGACATCGCCGCCGCCCAGGGCACCCGCGACCCGACGAGCCGCGAGGTGCCCGTCCGCCTCCGCCTGGCCCCGGGCCCCGTCCTCACCGCCGGCGCCCCGGACACCCTCGCCCCCCTCTGCACCGCCCTCTTCGGCGGCCGACCTTGCCGATGATCTTGATAGGAGCGCAGGATCGACACCGTGAGATTCGGCCCGCGTGACCGCCCCAGCCCCGAACCAGACGACTCTCCCGGGGACCCCGTCCAGGTGCCCCACCCCGGAGACGTCCACGTCGCAGGCAAGCGCACGTCCGACTGGGTCCCCCACCCCACCCCGCCCGACCCCGGCGCACCCGCGAGCCCGCCCCCCGACCCCGCCGCCACACCCCCGGCCCTGCCGCCACCGTGGTACCCGAGCGCCCAACCACCAGAGCGGGACGTGACACCCCCGCCACCTCCCGCAGGCGACCAGCCGACCCAGCCATGGAAGCCGCACAACCCACCCGCCGGACAGCCGGCGTCCACGTGGTACCCCGAGCAATCCACCCCGACGACGCCCCCCGCACCCCCCACGCCCGAACACCCGCAGCCGTCTTGGTACCCCCAGGAGCAGACCGCCCGCCCCCCAGAACGGAACGCCTCCCCGCCAACTCCCGCAGGCGAACAGCCAAGCCCGCCATCACCCACGCCCTCCCAGGGCTGGACGCCGCTCGGTCCCGGTGTGGCGCCGTCCTCTGAGCAGAGCGCCGCACCCTCAGAGGGCGAAGCCCCGCTAGGCAACTCGTCGTCCCTCCAGGAGCAGGGCGGACGATCAATGGAGCGGGACGCTACGGCTACTCCGGCGACCCCTGCAGCCGAACCTCCGAGCCAGTCGTCGCCCGCGCCCTCCCAAGGCTGGACGCCGCTTGGTTCCAGCGCCGGGCCGTCGGCTGAAGACGGGCCTTCAGGTGCCACGGGCGGCAGCCCCTCCGGCACCTCGCCGTCTCTGCCTCCTGACCGCGGTTCTGCGTCGTCGGGAGTCGAGTCGGCGTCGTGGTACCCGCAGGCTTCGAGCGGGCCGTCATCCGCGCATGAGCAGGGCGGGCGATCAACCGAGCAGGACGCTGCGGCTTCCACGGCGAATCCCGCTGGCGAACAGTCGGGTCCGTCGTCGCCTGCGTCCGCTCAGGGGTGGGCGCCGCACGGTTCGAGTGCTGCGCAGTCGGCGTCGGCTGGGTACCCGCAGGAATTTGGTGCGGCGGCATCTTCTGAGGGTGAAGGCTCGCTGGGCGGGGCGTCGTCCGTGCGTGAGCAGGGTGGGCGATCGACGGAGCGGGACGCTGCCGCTTCTCCGGCGACTCCTGAAGGTGAACCTTCGAGTGCGTCCTCTGCGGGGTGGGCGCCGCATGATCAGAGTGCGGCGATGTCGTCGCAGTCCTCGCAGGAGGCGGGCTCTGCGTCCGGTGCGGAGGGGGCCGGGGCTGCGGAGCCTTGGACGCCTTACGGGGCCGGTGGGTCTGCGGATGACGCGTTGACGCCGATGTGGGCTCCGCATGGTTCGGTGCCATCGGGGGAGGGCGGTGGTCGTCCAGCCGGTTCGGAAGCGGTGTCCGGCGCTTCCGGGGAGGAGCCGCCTGGGGCGTTCGGCTCTGCGCCGGATGGTGAGGCGGAGCTGGAGACCAGGCCCGATGCGGTGGCCCGGCCGGGGCAGGACGAGCCTTTCCTGCCGGTGAAGGGGCTGTCGGCCGAGCCGCCGGCGGTGAGCGTTCCGGCGCCTCGGCAGGGGGACGTCGTCGAGACCGGGTCGCGTGGTGCCATGGCGGACGCGTTCGTGGGCGAGTTCGTCGGCGGGACGACGTGGCGGGCGATGCTGGCGGTGCTGGAGAGCGCGTTCCCGGGGCTCGGGATCGCCTCGGCGCTCTCGCGGCGGAGCGATGTGGCGGTGGGGGTGCTCGACCGGAAGGCGGCGGCGAGCCTCGGAGTGCCCGCCTGGCTGGACGACGCCGGGATGGTGTTCGACCTCAGCGCGCACCAGGGCAGGCGCCCGGTGCGGTCGCCCATGCCGGGACGGGCCGCGCCGCCGCGCGCGTCCAGGCCCTACGCGGGCGCCTTCGTCATCGACACGCTGGACCCGCTGCGCTACCACCGCGCGGTGGGCGGGCCGAGGGCGCCGCGGGACCTGTCGGGTGAGGGCGCGCTGCGGGTGCCGCCGGGGGCGGACGAGGACGACGGCGGGGTCGTGGTCGTCGCGAAGCTCACGGAGGCGGGCGTGCGGGTGCTCGACTCGGCGGCGCTGTGGCGGTACGCGGGGCGGGTCGTCACCGGGACGCTGCACGAACCGGGGCGTCCGGAGACGCGGGCGCGGGTGCGGCGGGCGCTGCGGGCGCTGCGGCAGGTCGTGGTCGTCGACCCGGACCTGCGGCTCGGGCTCTGCCTGCGGATCGACGCGGCGCGGGTGCCGCGGTGCCTGCTGGCGTTCGGGGTGGACGAGGAGGGCGCGGCCCTGTTCGTCCGCCCGTGATCACTCGTCGGGGCGCAGCCAGGACAGGTCGCGCTGCCGGTCGGCGGGCAGTTCGCGGATGCGGTCGACGAGCTGCCACGGTTCGGTCGGCGGCGTGCTCTCGTCGTCGGGGAGCACGCCGCACAGCAGCGCGCTCGGCGTGCCCACCGCGACGAACGGGCCGAACTGCGCGATGCCGCCGCCGCGCAGCGACGCCAGTTCGGTGAGCAGCGCGTTGACGGCGGACTCGTCCCGCGGGTCGTAGAGGGCGCGGACGTAGGAGAACAGGTCCTCGGCGAGGACGTCGGGGCGCCGGCCCGACATGTGGTAGACGGTGCCCCAGTAGGTGCCGGTGGCCTGCGCGGAGCGCCGGTCGCGGATGCGGACGCGCAGCCCGCACTCGGCGGCGCACTTCTCGTACGCCTCGGCGAGCAGCGTCTCGTTCTCGCCCTCCTCGCTGAGCAGGACGCCGGTGACGACGCCCTCCTCGCGGTCCAGCCGGTCGAGCATCTCGCGGTGCAGTTCGAGGACGTCCTGCTCCACGGCGTCGAGGGAGCGGGCCAGCGCGCGCTGGGCGTCGCGGTCGAGGTCGGCGCCCGTCAGTTCCGCGGAGATGTCGCCGAACTGCTTCTCGAGCCGCTCCACCCGGCCGACGGCGGAGTCGAGCCGTTCGAGGATCTCGGCGGGCGGCTCCGGCGGCGGAATGGGGATGCCCGCCGGCTCCGTCGCCTCGTCCACCACCGTCTTGAGCGCCTCGTGGTCCCTGGCGAGGTCGTCCAGCTGCCTGCGCAGCCGGCCCAGCTCCGCCTGGGCGCGGGGGAGTCGTTTGTCGGACGCCAGGTAGAGCTCGCGTCCGGCGATCGCAAGGCAGAGCAGGACCAGGATCACGGTGGTCATGTGACTCCTCGGGAAGCGGCTGCGCCTTCGACGATAACCATCCGTGGCCGGATTGGACGAGATCGCGGCGCATCTCGTCCGAAAGGTCCGGTGATTTTCGGTGCGGGCGGTCAGCCGAAGAGGCCGCCGAGCAGGCCGCCGAGGATCTCCGCGGCGCCGCCCGCGATCTCGCCGGCCACGTCGCCCGCGATGTCCCCGGCGACGCCGCTGGCCGCGTCCGCGATCATGCCGCCGGCGACGTTGCCGGCGTATCCGGCGACGGCGTTGCCGAAGGCGTCGACCGGGGCGCCCGCGACGTAGCCCGCCACGTTCGCGGCCTGCCCGGCGACGTCGCCCATGGCGCCGATGGCCATGCCGCCCGCGACACCGGCCGCGGCGGCGCCGCCGACCAGGCCCGCCGCGGCGATGCCGTGGTGGCCGCGATGCCCGTGGTAGCCGTGGTGGACGTGCGGCGGCGGCGCGGGGTGGCCGTGCATCGCGGGCGGGTAGGCGGGCGGCGGGCCCGCGTGGCCCGGCGCCGGCGGGTACGGGCCGCCGGGCGCGGGAGGCGGCGGGGCACCGGGTGCCGGAGGCGGCGGGGCACCGTGCGGTGCGGGCGGCGGAGCGGTGTGGCCGGGCATGCCGCCGGGGCCCGGCGGTGCGGGCGGCGGCACGGCTCCGTGGGGAGCGGGCGGCGGCCCGGCGTGCCCGGGCGCGAACGCTCCGCCGGGAGGCGGAGGCGGCGTGTGGCCGTGCCCCATATGGCCGGGCGGCGGGGGCGGCATGGGCGCGCCGCCGGGCGGTGGAGGCGGGGTCTGGCCGGGAGGCGTGGCGCCGTACGGCATCTGGCCGGGCGGAGGCGGCGCTCCGGGCCCGGGCGGCATGGACGAGTGCGCGGCGTGCGCGGGCGCGCCCGGGGGCGGGTACGCGGGGCTCGGCCCGCCCGGATAGCCGGGGCTGGGGGAGTAGGCGGCCGGCCCCTCGCCCGGGGCGGGCGCCGGGGGCGGGAACTGGGCGTTCTCGGCCTGCCCGTAGGGGGAGGCATTGGCCGGGGGCGGCGGCGGGAAGGGCGCGCCGCCGGGCGGCGGCAGCGGCGTCCGGGCGTCGCCACCGGAGCCGGACGAGCGCGGCAGCGCGGCGGCGGCCTCCAGCCACTCGCCGATCTTGGCGTTCCAGTCGGTCTCGGCGGCCTCGGCGTGCGCGACCTGGAACACGCCGAACGACTCGTCCCGCGGGGCGTCGCGGTCTTCGGCGCGCAGGACGAAGGCCATGCTGCGCGGGCTGGCGACGAAGCTCAGCCCGACCTTGTCGATCCGCCCCTGGTACGCGGTCGGCGGGTTGAGGTGGATCTCCTGGTGGAACGGCAGCTGCTGCGCGACGCCGCGCAGCTTCGACGACTCGAACGTCACGTTGGTGATCTGGAAGCCGAGCCGGGCGATCGAGGCGAGCACCCACTGCTGGGACTCCAGCGGCTCCACCGAGATCGGGTCGATGTCGCCGGGGTCGGGCTGCCCGACGGCGTCGACCTCGGTGCACATGCCGATCGTGAAGCCGGGCAGCTCGTGCCCGAGGACGGTCGTGAACGGCAGCTCGTACGGCAGCGGGATGGAGAACGCGAGGTCGCGCTGCTGCGCCGGATCCAGCCGGAAGCGGCGGGTGAGCGCGCCCCGGTACACCTCGGGCCCCGCGGTCTCGCCGCCGTAGCCGTTCTGCATGCGCGGCATGAGCGCGAGCGTCACATGCCGGATCTCCACGGGCCCGGGCCCGCCGCGCAGGTGGACCTTGCCGGCCACGACCCCGCCCGGCTTGCAGTTCGGCTCCGCGAGGATCGTGTCGACGGACGGCCCGCCACCCGCCATCTGCCCGTAGGACACCGGCCGTTCCCTTCTTCAGTTCGCGAGGACGTTCGCCCCGCCCCAGCCCACCGCGCCAGCCCTGGGCCACGCAAGTTAGACCTACTTCACCATGCCATCGGTTCACCCTCGAAGCGGAACCATTGAAGGGTCTCCGGCCGCAGAGGCCGGAGACGCCTTCTGCGCGGCGCTGCGTGATGCTCGGCATGGCCGCTCGCAAGGGACATGCCGGGCTTCTTGCGCGCGGGGGTGCCGCCGTCGGTCAGCGGGGCGGCTCCGGGGTCAGTCCTCCTTGGAGGTCACGGTGACCGGGGCGTAGCCGAGCTGCTCCAGGGGTTCGCGGATCTTGGACGCGTCGCCCACGGCGATGACGGTGAGGCCCTCCGGGTCGACGTGCTTGCGGTAGGCGCGGGCCACCCCGTCGGGAGTGGAGGCGCGGACGGCGGCCAGGTAGGCGCTCGGGTAGCCGGCGCCGAGGCCGTTCGCGGACGCGTCGGCGAGTTCGGCGGCGACGGCGCGGGACGTCTCGTACTCGGCGGGCGCGCGGTCGGCCAGCGCGCGGACGGAGAGGCCGTGCTCCTCGGGGTCGATGCCCCGGGAGACGATGCTGCGCAGCTCGGTCAGCGCGTCGCCGACCGCGTCGGCGGTGACCTCGGTGTGGACGGAGCCCTGCGCGATGAACAGGCCGCAGTGCCGCATCCGCAGCAGGCCGGCGCGCATGCCGTAGGTGTAGCCCTTCTCCTCGCGCAGCACCGCGTTCAGGCGGGACGTGAGGCCGCCGCCGAGGACGTGGGCCGCGACCGTCAGGGACGGCCAGTCGTGGTGCGAGCGGTCGGGGACGCCGTGCCCGAAGCTGAGGTAGGTCTGGACGGAGCCGGGGCGGTCGACGACGACGATGCGCGCCGCCGAGTCGGGCAGGACGCGGTCGGCGGTGGGCAGCGGCTCGCCGGTGGCCGCCCAGGACTCCAGGGCGGCGGCGAGGGACGCGTCGGCGCCCGTCCCGGAGAGGTCGCCGGCGACGACCGCGGTGGCCTCGGCCGGGACGATGGAGCCGTAGAAGGCGCGGACGTCGGAGCCCTGCAGCGCGCCGACCGAGGTGCGGCCGCCGCCCGTCGGGCGGGACGCGCGGGCCTCGGCCGGGAACATCACCGCGCGCAGTTCGCGCATGGCGCGCGAGCCGGGGTCGGCGTCCTCCTGGGCGATCTCCTCCAGGCGCTCGCGGACGAGCCGGCGCACGTCGGCGTCGTCGAGCGCGGGGCGGCGCACGACGCCGGAGAACAGGTCGAGGGCGGCGCCGAGGCGGGAGGTCGGGACGTCCAGCGCGATGCGCAGCGCGGTGAGGTCGGCGGTCGCGTAGAAGCTGGCGCCGAGGCGCTCGAACGCGGCGGTCAGCGCGGTGCCGCCGCCGGGCTCGGTGCCCTCCATCAGGGCGTGCGCGGCGAGGGTGGCGACGCCGTCCAGGCCGGCGGGCTCGCGGCCCGCGCCCGCGTGCAGGACGAGCCGGACCGCGGCGAGCCGGCGGCCGGGCAGGTCGCAGCGGAGCGTGGCCGGGCCGGCCGGGACGCGGCCCTCGACGCCGGACGGGAACACCCAGGCCGGGGCCGGGCCGGGGACGGGACGGGGCTGCAGTGCCAGGCCGCTGCTCACGAGGTGCCTCCGTAGGTCAGGGCGGTGCGGGCGCCGGGGGCCAGCCAGCGGCCCGCCATCTCCTTGATCGCGTCCCCGGTGACGGCGGCGGCGCGGCCGGGGGCGGTGAAGACCCGGGCCGGGTCGTCGAACTGGGTGGCGTTCTGCGACAGCGCGTTGGCCAGGCCGGTGACGGTCTCGGTCTGCTCCAGGAAGCCGCGTTCGGCCTGCGCGGTGGCGCGGGCGGTCTCGTCGGCGTCCGGGCCGTGCGCGGCGAACCGCTCGAGCTCCTCGTCCAGCACGGCGGCGATCTTGTCCGGTTCCGGCCCGATGGCGTCGACGATGGCCAGCGACGGGCCGGAGGCCAGCCGGGTCACCCCGGCCCAGACCTCGGTCGCGATCTGGTCGCGGCGGACCATCCGGTCGTAGAGGCGGGAGCCGGAGCCGCCGCCGAGGATCTCGACGGCCAGCTCGGCGGCCTCGACGTCGTCGCCGCCGTCGGTCGGCAGCGTGAACATCGCGAAGTAGGCGGGGGACGGGACGTCCTCGGTGAGGGTCTCCTCGCGGACGCCGGTCAGCGGCCCGAGCTCGCCGGGGCGGGCGGCGGGCTTGGCCGGGCCGGCCGGGATGCCGCCGAAGTAGCGCTCGACCGCCGCGATGGTCGCGGCCGGGTCGACGTCGCCGACGACGGACAGGACGGCGTTGCCCGGCGCGTACCAGGTGGCGAAGAAGTCGGCGCAGTCTTCGAGGGTGGTGGCGTCGAGGTCGTCCATCGAGCCGATCGGCGTGTGCGCGTACGGGTGGCCGCCGGGGAACGTCAGCGCGCACAGCCGCTCGAAGGCCGTCCCGTAGGGCTGGTTGTCGTAGCGCTGGCGGCGCTCGTTCTTCACGACGTCGCGCTGGTTGTCGAGGTTGGCCTGGGTGAGCGCGGCGGGCAGCGTGCCCATCCGGTCGGCCTCCAGCCAGAGCGCGAGCTCCAGGTGGCTGACCGGCACCGTCTCGTAGTAGTTCGTGCGCTCGAACGACGTGCTGGCGTTGAAGGCGGCGCCGGCGCTCTCCAGCAGCGCGGCGTGCTCGCCTTCGGCGACGTTCGCGGAGCCCTGGAACATCAGGTGCTCGAAGAGGTGGGCGAGGCCGGTCCGGCCGGACCGCTCGTGCCGTGAGCCCACCCCGTACCAGATGTTCACGGCGGCCAGTGGTACGACGTGGTCTTCGCAGACCACCACGCGCAGGCCATTGCCGAGCGTGTGCTCATGCAGCGGCTGTTCTGCCACGGAGCGCTCCCGTCCGTTCGATGGGTCGGCTGGCGGACAGCACCGCGCGCGTCGGCGGGACGTGCCCGGGCGGCGGGCTTGATCTCGGTCTCACCGTACCGGGTACGTCCGGCCGCGGTCGCGTCCACGCCGACCTGTGGATGACCAGGTCGACAAAGCCGGACAAGAGCGGGCGAATGGGAGCGGAAGTGGGGGTCGTTCCGGGCGGGGGTCTTAGGGGAGCGGTGGTCAGTCTGGGGAGCGGCGGGTCAGGAGGTGGCGGCCTCGTGGGCCGCTATGGCGTCCTCCAGGGAGCGGTGCAGGACGAAGATCTTGGTGAGCTGGGTGACGTGGAAGACCCGGCGCACCCGGTCGTTGACGCCCATGAAGGACATCGAGCCGTCGCGCGCGCGGAGCCGGTGGTAGATGCCGACCAGGACGCCCAGGCCCGTGGAGTCGAGGAACGTCACCTCGCCGAGGTCGATGACGAGGTGGGTGCCGCCGTTGTCGATGATGTCGAGCAGTGCCTCGCGCAGCCGGGGGCTGGTGAAGACGTCGATCTCACCGCTGATCTTGACGACCGTGAGGCCCCTCTCGACGCGGTGCTCGACGGCGAAGTCCACAGGTGCTCCTCTCATCCGCATGGCTCGTCGGGCCCTGTGCGAGGTGCCCGCGGGGGAATTGGATAGTTACCCCTGTCGCGCGCCGTTACGCGCTGGGTCAGGGGGAACGGAACAGCGCCCACACCACCTTGCCGTGGTCGAGCCCCCGCCACCCCCACCGGACGCTGAACGACTCGACGAGGTGGAGGCCGCGTCCCGTCTCGGCGATGTAGTCGGGTTCCCTGCGGCGCGGCGCGGTCCGGCTGGCGTCCATGATGCCGCAGAGCAGCCAGGGCGCCTCGTGCCCCAGGCGCAGCCTTATCGCGGACGGCGCGGAGCCCAGCGGGTCGGCCGGGTCGCCGTACACGCCCTCGCGGTGCACGTCGACGCCCGGCCGCCCGCTGGAGTTCACCCCTCCGCTGTGCCGCAGTGCGTTCGTCACGAGCTCGGACACGACGAGGCCGACGTCGTCGGCGAGTTCGGGGAGGTTCCATTCGGTGAGCCGGGAAACGGCGAAGTGCCGGGCCTCGGTGACCGATTCCGGGTCGGGCTGCACGGTGAACGACACCGTGGTGCCCCGCAGCTCGGTGAGCGCGGTGACGGCCGTGTCCAGCCGGGGCGGCAGGTTCACCGACTCGGGGACGGGCGTCGACAGCCCAGCGTGGTCCCGTGGCTCGCTCGGCCCCGCGATGGGGCCGAGCTCCCACCGCGTGTCGTCGTGCGCGTGGCGTGACGTCATTCCACCGGACCCCGCAGAGTGATCTCGTTGTGCAGCCGTGGCTCGGAAGTCTCGTGCGTTATCCTGCGCATCGTAGCGTGCGAATGCAAGGCCCAATGCACGTGCATCCGGGTTGTGTGGGTGTGGGGCGACGCGGATTGCGCGCGGGTGAACGGAGGTAACCGCAGGACACTCAGGCCAGTGGCACACTAGGTTCGCTGTCCGCCGAATAGCCGGGAGGTTGGGCGTGACTCCAGAGACGCCGGGAAGCGGGTCGACGGTTCGTCGGATCCTGCTCGGGTCGCAGCTGCGCCGTCTGCGCGAGCAGAAGGGCGTGACCCGTCAGGACGCCGGCTACGTCATCCGTGCGTCGGAGTCGAAGATCAGCCGTCTCGAGCTCGGCCGGGTCAGCTTCAAAGAACGCGACGTGGACGACCTGCTCACGTTGTACGGCGTCAGCGACAAGACCGAGCGCGAGGCGCTGCTGCAACTGGCGCGGGAGGCCAACACCCCCGGTTGGTGGCACCGGTACAACGACGTGCTGCCCGGCTGGTTCCAGACCTATGTGGGCCTGGAGGAGTCGGCGGCGTTGATCCGCACGTATGAACTGCAGTTCGTCCCGGGACTGCTGCAGTCGGAGGGGTATGCGCGTGCGGTGATCCGCCTGGGCAACGCCGGCGCCGCCGAACACGAGATCGACCAGCGCGTGGAACTGCGCCTGCAACGTCAGGAACGCCTCACGGGCCCGGACGCACCGCGCCTGTGGGCCGTGGTGGACGAGGGGGCGCTCCGGCGCCCCATCGGCGGTCCGGAGGTGATGCGGGGCCAGTTCGAGCACCTCATCGAGATGTCCAAGCTGCCCAACGTCACCATCCAGATCATGCCGTTCAGGTTCGGCGGCCACGCCGCCGAGGGCGGGGCCTTCACCATCCTGCGCTTTCCCGAGCAGGACCTGCCGGACGTGGTTTACGTCGAGAACCTCACCGGCGCGATGTACCTGGACAAGCGCGACGACGTCGACACCTATCTGCAGGCGATGGAACGCCTGTGCGTCGACAGTGCGACCCCGGAGCGCACCGTCGAGCTTCTCGGTGATCTTCTCAGAGAGACATGATGCTCCAGACCGATTACGACAACGGGATGCCGGCCGCCGAACTCCTCGGAGCGCGGTGGCTGAAGTCCCGGCGAAGCAACTCCCAGGGGAACTGTGTGGAAATCGCCGAGCTGCCCGGCGGGCAGGTCGCGATGCGCAACTCCCGTCATCCCGACGGACCCGCCTTGATCTACACCCGCCCGGAGATAGAGGCGCTGATCCTTGGAGCCAAGGACGGCGACTTCGACCATCTCATCGCCTCCCGTAACTGACCGGCTCTCACAACGAACGGCACGCCCGAACGGCGGCGGGTCGGCTCCGGAACACCGAACGTCGACCCGACCGCGGTACGGACGGCACCAGATCGCTCACAGGCCACCCCGGCGCGAGGGTGGCCTTTCTTCTGCCGCCGCGGGGTTCCGGCCGCGGGCTCAGCCGCAGTTGCCGTAGGGAGCGCTGCGGCCGTTGCCGCCGAACCTGACGCAGGCGCCGGGCGCCTTCACGTACACCGGTCCCGCGTACCAGGCGAACGACCCGCTGTCGGCGATGGAACTGCCGCCCTGCTTCTGGATCCACACCGAGACCGGCGACGACTTGCCGACGTTCACCGTCTTCATGGTGACCGCGCAGTTGTAGCCCGAGCTGTTGTAGAGCAGGTAGGCCACGCCGCCGGAGACGCTCAGCGACCGCTGCACGTAGTAGCCGCTCCCGTGGCCGCCGCTGTTGCACGCCTGCTGCGGCGTGTACTTGTTGGCGGGCTCCCGGGCGGGCGTACCGCCGCCGCCATCATCACCGCCACCGCCGCCGGTGCCCGGCGTGGGCGCGGGCTGGCCCGGCTGCTGCGGTGCCTCCCCCGGCTTCTTGGACGGGCCAGGGGACGCCGGGTTCCCGCTCTTCTTGCTCTGCGGCTGCCCGGACTTCTGCTTGGACGGGTTCTGCGCGGCGTTGCCCGCGCTGTCCGTGGGCCCGGCGCCTTCCTGCGCGCCCTGGTTGTCGTCGGAGGCGACGGTCTGGTGGTCGCTGCCCTTGTCGTCGCCGCCCCTCGTCGCGGCCCAGGCGGCACCGCCCGCGAGGACGACGGCCACCGCCGCCGCTGCCGCGATGGGCACGAGGAGGCGCCCGCGCCTCCTGCCCTCCGGCCCGTGCTGGCCTTGTCCGTGCGGGCCCAGACCGGGCGGTGCGGCGGGCGGGATCGGCGGGGGCGCGCCGTGCGGCTGGCCCGGCATGACCAGCGGCGGGTTCAGCTCCTCGTAGGGCGGCGGTTGCGGGGCCGTCCTGTTCCGGGGGGCGGACGGGTCCGTGACGTGGTCGGGAGGCAGCAGGGCGCCTGCCATCGCCGACGGGGAGGCGTACGGGTCCGTGGAGTTCCGCGGCGTCCCCGCGCCGGGCCCCGTCGCCGCGTCGGCGAGCAGGCCGGGGAAGGCGGGCAGCGGCGGGACGGGCGATCCGCCGGCGAACGTCCCGGTGGCGGCGCCGACCAGCCGCTCCTGCGCCTGCCGCGCGGTCGGGCGCTGCGCAGGGTCTTTGGCCAGGCACGCCAGGACGAGTTCGCGCATCGGGTCGGGCAGGTCGCCGAGATCGGGCTCGCCGGTCAGGATGCGGTGCATGACCGTGGCCATCTCGTCGTTCCCGAACGCGGGACGCCCGGTGGCGGCGAACGCCATCGTGGTGCCCCAGGCGAACATGTCGGCCGCGGGGCCGACCTCTCCGCCGGTGAAGTGCTCGGGCGACATGTAGGCGGGCGTGCCGACGTTCTGCGTCTCACCGGCCGCGCCCAGCGCGCGCGCCACGCCGAAGTCGATGACGCGAGGGCCGTCTGGGCCCAGCATCACGTTGTGCGGTTTGAAGTCACGGTGGACGATGTCGGCCTGGTGGATCGCGGTGAGCGCGGTCAGGGTGCTGATGGCGAGGCGCTCCAGGGCGCCGCCCGTGCGCGGGCCCTCCGTCCGCACGACATGGTGCAGCGACAGGCCCGGCACGTACTCGCTGACGATGTAGGGCTGGTCGCCCGCGACGTCGGCGTCGAGCACCTGCGCGGTGCAGAACCGCGCCACCCGCTTGGCGACCTCCAGCTCGCGGACGAAGCGCGCGCGGGCCGACTCGTCGCCGGCGAGGCCGCCGTGCAGCAGCTTGATCGCGACGTGGTCGGCGGACCGGATCGTTCCAGTCTCGCCGGCCCGCCTGCCGAGGAAGACGGCCCCCTGGCCGCCCTCCCCGAGGCGGCCGAGGATCTCGTATCCGCCCAGCTCAGTCGGGTCGCCCGACCTCAGTGGAAGGGCGTCCGGCATCGTCCTGTCCGTCACACCACTCGCTCCCCGTTACTTCCGGCTCGTCCGCAAGACCGTGGGGCAAGACTATTGGGCAGACGATGGTAGACGCTCCGCGCGATCGCCGATCTCCGCGCCCCGGCCCCGCTCCGGCCCTGATCCGGCATGATCTGGGCACGCGCGAACGCAAAATAGGACTATAGTCCGGTTAATTCGATGAGGAGGCGCCGATGGAGCGGGGACCCGCGGGCGGCCGTCGTGTCGACCTCGAACTGATGCGGACGCCGCCGCCCAAGGAGCGCGCCGACGCCGCCCGCAACCGCGTGAAGGTGCTGGACGCGGCGGCCGGGCTCTTCGCCCGCCACGGGGTCGAGTCGGTCTCGATGGACGCCGTCGCCGCAGCGGCCGGCGTCGGCAAGGGGACGCTCTTCCGCCGGTTCGGCGACAGGGCCGGCTTGGCGGCGGCCCTCCTGAACCAGCGCGAGCGCGACCTCCAGGATGCGATCCTTTCCGGCCCGGCCCCGCTGGGTCCGGGCGACGGGGACGCGGACGTCTCGCCGTCCGACCGGCTGCACGCCTTCGCCGACGCCTATCTCGACTACGTGCTGGCCCATCTCTCCCTGGTGCGGATGTCGGAGACCGCTGCGCCGGGAGCGCGCTACCGCATCGGCGCCTACGGTTTCTGGCACCGGCACCTGATGATCCTTCTCGACCAGCTGGGTGGAACGGTCCCAGGCTCCGGCGAGCCGGGCATCGACTCGGATGCGGCCGCGCATGCGCTTCTGGCCGTCCTCGGGGCGGAGCACCTCGCCGCGATGGTCGACCTCGTAGGAGCGGAACGCGCGCGCGCCGCCGTCCACGCGCTCTACAACGTGACCCACGTCCGGTCCTGAGTACGAGACGACAAAACCCCCGTGCGCGATGCACGGGGGCTCGGCGTCGTATGCCTGACCAAGACCGGGTCAGGCCGGACAAGTTGCCGGAGGGCGCGGGGGGCTGGGGTCAGGCCGGGTCGGGAGTCGCTCGCTCGGGGCGGGACTCCTCCCGGCCGTCCACTTTGCCCGGTGGTCCCTCCGGGGCGTGGTTGCGTTCCAGCTGGGCCGCCACCGCGAGGGCTCGCAGCGACGTCGTCTTCACGTGTTTGCGTCCGTTCGTGGAGCGGGTGCGGGGGATGCTGCTCGGCACGGTCACCTCCATGGGTCGTGGACATGGGTGCTACCCGGTGCGCCGGTGTTCGCACGGTAGTTGCAACCGCAAGATCCTTCCGGCTATTCCGAGTGATCGTTCCGTTTATGCGCGACCGGTTCCGGCCGCGGCGCTCCGCGGCCCGGATTCAGTCCCGCTATCTAGGTTGTATTCCTAACTAGGTTGCTCTACCGTTTAGGTCGTTGCGCTAACTGAAGGGGAGGTGCCGTCCGCCATGGCTCTCGACCGCCGTGCCAGCTGGCTCAAGGGCGTGCTCGACCTGCTGGTCCTCGCCGGGCTGACCCGCGGCGAGAGCTACGGGTACGAGATCGCCAAGACCCTCGCCGACGCGGGGCTGGGGCAGATCAAGGGCGGCACCCTGTACCCCGTCCTCAACCGCCTGGAGGAGGCGGGGCTGGTCTCCTCGGAGTTCCGCGCCGCCGACCGCGGGCCAGGCCGCCGCTACTACCGCCTCACCGCCGCCGGCCGCGCGACGCTCGCCGAGCAGAGCGGCCTGTGGCTCGCCTTCGACGAATCAGTCCGGAAGATGCTCACCGAGGGAGCCGACCGATGACGCACCCCTACTTCGACGAACTGACGCGGCGCCTGCGCGACCGCGGCCTGCCCGAGAAGGAGGTCACCCGGACCGTGGCCGACCTGGCCGCCTTCGCGGCCGAGTCCGGCACCGACCCGGAGCAGGAGTTCGGTACGCCGGACGAGTTCGCCGCGCAGCTCGCGGGAGCGGGCGAGCGTGAGAGCGAACCCGCCGGCCCCGCCGCCCCGCCGGCCGAGGCCGAGACGTGGACGTGGCGGGCCGACGCCTTCCACGAGCGCGAGGTGCTCAACCGCTACGGCGACGAGGGGTGGGAGGTCGAGCGCGTCGACTCCGTCGGCCGCTTCGTCAGCCGCCGCGTCGGCGACCACCCGCTGCGCTGGGAGTACCGCCGCGAGACGGTCCTGCCCCGCAACCGCGCCGCCGTCGCGGAGCGCCTCGCGCCGGACGGCTGGGAGCCCTGCGGGTCGTGGTTCCACTTCGAGTACTTCAAGCGCCCCAAGGCGGTCACGCTCGGCCTGGAGGGCGAACTCGACCTGACGCCGGAGGCCCCGGCCAAGGCGACCTACTGGAGCAGGCGCTTCTACCTGTTCCTCGCCGGCTACGCGGTCTTCCTCGCCGTCATGTGCACGGCCTGGATCGTCTTCGCGCCGGACGACTCCCACTTCATCTTCATCGCGGGCTGCCTGACCGGCGGCGTGGTGGCCCTCGCGCTGATGGGCCTGCGCCTGAGGCAGGCCCATCGCCGCGCGCAGTGACGGCCGCCGCTACAGGTGACCGGCGCTACAGGTAGAGGCCGACGCTCTTGGACGGATCGGACGACCCGGGCTTGTGCGGCCGCAGATCGGCGGCCTCCAGCGTGGCCAGCTCCTCCGGGCCGGAGGCCGCGGTGAGCCGCTCCGCCTGGACGGCCAGGGCGTCGTCCAGCAGGTTGCGCATGAGGCGGCCGTTGCCGAACGACGGGCCGCGCGGCACGTCCCGCAGGATCTCGCGGAGCCGGCCGGGGACGTCCGGCGCCGGCCGGAGCCCGTCCCGCGCCGCGAGGTGCTCGAAGATCGCGACCAGCTCGCCGTCGGAGTAGTCGGGGAACGCCAGCCGCTTGGGGAAGCGGGACCGCAGCCCGGAGTTGGCGTCCAGGAAGGCGTCCATCTCGCGCTCGTAGCCCGCCGCGATGACGACCAGGTCGCCGCGGTACTCCTCCATCAGCTGGACGAGGGTCGCGACGGCCTCCCGCCCGTACGCGTCGCCGGCCAGGGAGTACGCCTCGTCGATGAACAGGATCCCGCCGAGCGCCTGCTCGACGGCGGCCCGCACGCGCGGCGCGGTCTGGCCGACGTAGGCGCCGGC
The DNA here is from genome assembly GCF_040677125.1 of Actinomadura sp. NPDC049382. Taxonomy (NCBI): domain Bacteria; kingdom Bacillati; phylum Actinomycetota; class Actinomycetes; order Streptosporangiales; family Thermomonosporaceae; genus Actinomadura; species Actinomadura sp. NPDC049382. Next base: position 20,420 of record NZ_JBFARO010000009.1, on the reverse strand, counting down.
GAGGTCGGCGCGCGTCACCTCGACGAGGTGCCCGGACGACAGCAGCCCCAGCTGCGCGTAGACGGACGCGACGAGCCGCGCCACGGTCGTCTTGGCGGTGCCGGGGTTGCCGGTGAACACCATGTGCCGGGACGGGGCGCCGACCGGCTGCCCGGCGGCGCGGCGCAGGTCGGCGGCGCGGGCCTCGGCGGCGAGGCGGCGCACCTCCTCCTTGACGGACGCGAGGCCGATGAGGGCGTCCAGCTCGGTGAGCGGGTCGGTGGCCGGCGGCACCCGCGTGGCGCCGCCGAGGCCGTCCGGGATGTCGTCGGCGCGCAGCTCGGCGAGGTCGGCGGCGGTGGGCGCGGCCAGCGCGGTGACGCGGCGGGCCTGCAGCGCGGTGGCGCGCTCGCACAGGTTGCGCATGACGCGGGCGTTGCCGAAGGACCGGCCGCGCGGGGCCCGCCGCAGCAGGCCGGCGAGCTTGCCGCGCGCGCCGTCCGACACCGCGAGCCCGGCCGCCGCGGCCTGCCCGGTGAAGATCTCCACCAGCTCGGCGTCGCTGAAGTCGGGGAACCGGACGGTGCCCGGGAACCGGGACGCCAGGCCCGGGTCGGACGCGATGAAGCGCTGCATCTCGCGCTCGTAGCCCGCGACGATGACGACGAGGTCGTCCCGGTGGTCCTCCATGCCCTTCAGCAGCTCGGCGACGGCCTCGGGCCCGTAATCGTCCTCCGAGCCCGTCGGCGCCAGCGCGTACGCCTCGTCGACGAACAGGACGCCGCCGACGGCGCGCTGCACGACGGCGCGGGTCTTCCCGGCGGTCTCGCCGACGTAGCGGCCGACGAGCCCGGCGCGGGACGTCTCGACCAGGTGCCCGGACGACAGGACGCCGAGGTCCTTCAGCACGCGGGCGACCAGCCGCGCGACGACGGTCTTGCCGGTGCCGGGGTTGCCGGTGAACACCATGTGCCGCGCGGGCGGGGCGGGGACGGGCAGCCCGGCGTCGCGGCGCATCTTCGCGGCCTTCGCGGCGGCGACGAGCAGCTCGATCTCCTGCTTGACGGTGCCGAGCCCGGTGAGGGCGGCGAGCTCGGCCATCGGGTCGTCGCCGGCGGTGTCGAACGAGGCGGGGACGTCGGCGTGCGTGACGACGAGTTCGGCGCCGGGCTCGGTCCGGGCGCGGACGGCGTCCACGACGGTGTCGGCGAGGTGCTGGGCGAGGCGGGCGTTGCGCAGGTTCCGCACGGGCGGCGTGCGGACGAGCAGCTCACCTGCGGCGGTCAAGGCGCGCTTGTGCGCGCGCGCCCCGCGCTGCTGGATCGCACGGTTGAACAGCTCCGCGTGGCCCTCGGCGGTGAACGGGTGCGTCGGGACGATCTGGAACCGCAGCGCCAGCGCGGGGTTGACCTCGCGGATCCGTTCGTCGCCTCCCGGCTCGCACAAGACGACGACGTGCAGGTCGTCATGGGCGTCCAGGGTGCGGTGCAGCTGCTCGACGATGGCTTCGCCGCTCTGCGTGTCGTGGGACATGTCGTCCAGGCCGTCGATGACCATCAGCCGCACGCCGGCGCAGTCGCGGGCCTCGGCGTAGAGCTGGCTGGTCGCGGCGGAGACCTCCTTGGCGGCGAAGAAGTCGCCGGCCAGCCACAGCGGCGGCTCCATGATGCCGCGCCGCTGCACGAGCTCGGCGACCTCCTGGGCGGCGTCGCGCTTGCCGGTGCCGTCCGGGCCGACGAGCATCAGCCGGACCGGGCCGTCGCCCGCCGCGATGTCCGCCAGCGCCGCGACGACGTCCGGCTGGCCGATCAGGTCCGTCTCGATCTCGGCGGTGCGGTCGCCGCGCCGCCGCGACGGCGCCGTGCCGAGGCTCGCGGCGAGCGGGTTGGCGACGCGGCGGCGCGGGGTGAACAGGCGGCGCACGTCGTCCTGGAAGCCGCCGACGGGGATCCACACGGGGTCGGGCGAGCGCGCCGGGCCGGGCAGCCCCTGGACGCAGCCGGTGAAGCGCGCGGCCATGTCGAGCCAGCCCCGGCAGGCGTCGACGGCGCCGGCGCCGAGGGCGCGGCCGAGCCACGCCCATTCGTCCGAGCACCACTCGTCGGGGTCGAAGGAGGAGCCGCGGGCGTCCTCGAACCGTCCGAGAAGTTCGCCGTACCGGTCCTCGGTGAGCACGACCGACAGTTCGGCTGGGACCTGCTTGAGCCCCGCCTGCAGCAGCAAGTGGACGAGCAGCCCGTCGGCGGTCTCGCCGTGCGGGGCCACCTCGCGCAGGTGCTCGTGGACGGGCAGCAGCCCCGAGCACACCCATTCCAGGTAGCCGATGGGGCCGGCCAGTTCAGGCAGCACGGCGAGGACATCGTCGTCGGCCTGCGCGGCCCAGGCGTCGCGCCGCTTCTCCAAGGGCAGCGCCAGCCAGTTCCCGGGCGGCGGGTTGTCGTACAGCCTGAGCAGGGCGCGCCGCCGCCGCTCGAATGGCTGCAGCCCCTGGAACACGCCGGCCGCCTCGCGGGCCAGGGTGAGCGCGAGGTCCTGGTCGCCGGTCTCCTCCAGCCAGTCGAAGGGCCGGAAGGCGCCGGCCCCGGCGCTCCAGTCGACGTCCTCCTCGCCCGGGTCCAGCGGCTCGGCCATGTAGGGGCCGAAGACCTCGTGGTACAGCTTCGCGCTCGACCCGGACAGGACGGCGGCGCCGCCGGGCAGGAAGCCGAGCGTGGTCATCATCTCGGCGACGATCAGCGGGGCGGGGACGGCCATCAGCCCGTGCTCGTCCACGGTGAACCCGGCGCAGCGCGGGTCCTCGGCGAGGGCGTCCACCCGGCCGCGGACCTCGTCGTAGAACCCGTCGGGGACGCGCCACGGGCGGGACGCGTACAGGTCGAGGACGGGCTCGTCCGTGACGAGCAGTTCCAAGTGTTCTGGCAGCCGCACCCGCTGCTCCTCCCCGAGGTCCACGAAACAGTGCGAAAGCCTAGCGATCCGGGGCTTTCCGAGGGTCGGACCCAGTGAGGCCGGAAGGGGAACCCGGCGAGGTGAGAACAATCGTGCGTTTTTCCCACTAAGCGTCATCTGTCGCTTTGTTCACGCGTCCGGACTGCTGTGCCAGGCTCGCCGGACCGCTCAACTGGGTAGGTATCCGAAGATTCGGTTCGCCCGCCGGGCTGGTCCCGCCTCAGAGCGGCTCAGCGTGGAGCCCCAGGAGACCGTCGGGTGCGGGCGGACGCGCCCGTGCCGTCTCCTGGGAGAGATACGTTGATCAGAAAGCTGCTCGTCGCCAACCGGGGCGAGATCGCCGTGCGCGCCTTCCGCGCGGCCTACGAACTCGGCATCGCCAGCGTCGCCGTCTACGCGCACGAGGACCGGCTGTCCCTGCACCGGCAGAAGGCGGACGAGGCGTACGAGATCGGCGAGCACGGCCACCCCGTCCGCGCCTACCTCGACGTGGACGGGATCGTGGAGACCGCCCTGCGGGTGGGCGCCGACGCCGTCTACCCGGGCTACGGGTTCCTGTCCGAGAGCCCCGAGCTGGCCGAGGCGTGCGAGCGCAACGGGATCAAGTTCGTCGGCCCGCCCTCGCGCGTGCTGAGGCTGGCCGGCAACAAGATCGAGGCGGTCGCGGCGGCGCGCCGGGCGGGGCTGCCCGTGCTGCGCTCGGCGACCCCCGCGCCGGGCGAGGAGCTCGCGGCGGCCGACGAGGTCGGCTTCCCGCTGTTCGTCAAGGCCGCGGCCGGCGGCGGCGGGCGCGGGCTCCGCCGCGTCGACCACCGCGACGAGCTGGAGGCCGCCGTCGACACCGCGCGCCGCGAGGCGGAGAGCGCGTTCGGCGACCCGACCGTCTTCCTGGAGCAGGCCGTGGACCGGCCGCGCCACATCGAGGTGCAGGTCCTCGCGGACGGCGAGGGCCACATCGTCCACCTGCGCGAGCGCGACTGCTCCGTGCAGCGCCGCCACCAGAAGGTCGTGGAGATCGCGCCCGCGCCCCGGCTCGACCCCGTCGTGGCGCAGCGCCTCTGCGAGGACGCGGTGAGGTTCGCCCGCGAGATCGGCTACGAGAACGCGGGCACCGTCGAGTTCCTCGTGAACGACCGCGGCGAGCACGTGTTCATCGAGATGAACCCGCGCATCCAGGTGGAGCACACCGTGACCGAGGAGGTCACCGGCGTCGACCTGGTGCAGAGCCAGCTGCGCATCGCGGGCGGCGAGACGCTCCCCGGCCTCGGCATCGCGCAGGAGGACGTCACCGTCAGCGGCTTCGCCGTGCAGTGCCGCATCACCACCGAGGACCCCGCGAACGGCTTCCGCCCCGACACCGGCAAGATCTCGGCGTACCGCTCGCCGGGCGGCGCCGGGGTGCGGCTCGACACCGGCACCGCCTACGGCGGCGCGATCATCTCCCCGCACTTCGACTCGCTGCTGGTGAAGCTCACCTGCCGCGGCCGGACGTTCGAGGAGGCGGTGCGGCGCGCGCGCCGGGCCGTCGCCGAGTTCCGCATCCGCGGCGTCGCGTCGAACATCCCGTTCCTCCAGGCGCTGCTGGACGAGCCCGACTTCCGCGCGGGCGGCGTCACCACGTCCTACATCGCCGACCACCCCGAGCTGCTGACGGCCCGGTCCAGCGGCGACCGCGCGACGCGGCTCGTCCGGTACCTGGCGGACGTCACCGTCAACAAGCCCCACGGCGACGCGCCGACCGACCTGGACCCGTCGACGAAGCTGCCGCCGCTGAACATGGACGCCCCCTTCCCAGAAGGATCGAGGGACCGCCTCCTCGCCCTCGGCGCGCGCGCGTTCGCCGAGCAGCTTCGCAACCAGAGTGCTCTGGCCGTCACCGACACCACGTTCCGGGACGCGCATCAGTCGCTCCTGGCGACGCGAGTACGCACCTACGACCTGCTCGCCGCCGCGCCCTACCTGGCCCGCATGACCCCTGAGCTGCTCTCCATCGAGGCATGGGGCGGGGCGACGTACGACGTCGCGCTCCGCTTCCTCGGTGAGTCGCCGTGGGACAGGCTGTCCGCGATCCGCGAGGCCGCGCCGAACCTGTGCATCCAGATGCTTCTGCGGGGCCGCAACACCGTCGGCTACACCCCGTACCCCGACTCTGTGGCGCGGGCCTTCGTGAAGGAGGCGGCCAGTACGGGCGTCGACATCTTCCGCGTGTTCGACGCCCTGAACGACATCGAGGCCATGCGTCCGGCCATCGACGCGGCGCTCCAGACCCACGCCCTGGTCGAAGGCACCCTCTGCTACACGGGCGACCTCTCGTCCCCGAACGAGAACCTCTACACGCTCGACTACTACCTGCGGCTCGCGGAGCAGCTGGTCGAGGCGGGCGTCCACATCCTGTGCATCAAGGACATGGCCGGCCTGCTCCGCGCACCCGCCGCGCGCACCCTCGTCAAGGCGCTGCGCGAGCGGTTCGACCTGCCCGTCCACCTGCACACCCACGACACGGCCGGCGGGCAGATCGGCACCTACATCGCCGCCATCGAGGCCGGTGTCGACGCCGTCGACGGCGCCGCCGCGCCCCTGTCGGGCACCACCAGCCAGCCGCCCCTCCAGGCGATCGTGGCCGCGACCGACTTCACCGACCACGCGACCGGCATCGACCTGGACGCGCTGACCGTCATGGAGCCGTACTGGGAGGCCGTCCGCAAGCTGTACGCGCCGTTCGAGATGGGCCTGCCGTCGCCGACCGGACGCGTCTACCGGCACGAGATCCCGGGCGGGCAGCTGTCCAACCTGCGGCAGCAGGCGGTCGCGCTCGGCCTCGGCGACCGCTTCGAGGAGATCGAGCGGCTGTACGCGGCGGCCGACGCGATCCTCGGGCGGCTGGTGAAGGTCACCCCGTCCAGCAAGGTCGTCGGCGACCTGGCCCTGCACCTCGTCGCCGCCGGCGCCGACCCGGACGACTTCGCCGCGAACCCGGAGCGCTACGACATCCCCGACAGCGTCATCGGGTTCCTCAACGGTGAACTGGGCGACCCGCCGGGCGGCTGGCCCGAGCCCTTCCGCACCAAGGCGCTCGCCGGACGCCACTACACGCCGCCCAGGGCCGAACTGGACGGCGCCGAAGAGAAGGCCCTGGCCGGGCCAGAGGTCCGCGACACTCTCGACCGGCTCCTCTTCCCCGGCCCCGCGAAGGACTACCGCGAGGCACGCGCCGCCTACGGCGACCTTTCCGTGCTGCCCACCGGCCCGTTCCTCTACGGCCTGCGCACCGGGCACGAGGTCGCGTTCGACCTCGAACCCGGCGTCCGCGTGCTCGCCGGGCTGGAGGCGGTCGGCGACGTCGACGAGGCGGGCGTCCGGCAGGTCATCTGCACGGTGAACGGCCAGCTCCGCACGCTGTCCGTCCGCGACAAGTCCGTGGTCTCGGACGCGCCGCCGGTCGAGCGCGCCGACCCGTCCGAACCCGGCCACGTCGCCGCCCCCTTCGACGGCTCGGTCACCCTCCGCGCGTCCAAGGGCGACACGGTCGCCGCCGGCGACGTCGTCGCCACGATCGAGGCGATGAAGATGGAAGCGGCCATCACCGCGCCCGTGGCCGGCACCGTGACCCGCTTGGCCGTCCCTGAGGCCACGCCGGTCCAGGCAGGCGACCTCCTCCTCGTCATCCAGGAGGCTTAACCCGGACACAACAGCGGGGTCTTGCGGCGCACTGGCGGTGCCGCAAGACCCCGCTGTGCGTTAGTGCACCGCGTAGTCGTTGAGGGACGGGGACAGCAGGTCGAAGGCGGTGCGGGCCGTCTTGGTGAGGGCGGCGGCTATCTCGTCGTTGCTCTCGCCGGTGAGGGTGCGGCGCAGGGTCTCCTGGAACAGGAAGCGGTGGACGGCGCCGAGCTGGGCGGCGACCAGCCGGGGGAGGGGGTCGCCGGGGGCGGCGCCGGTCTCCTCGGCGAGGACGGCGGCGAGGGCGTCCTCGCGCTCCTCGTGGAACTCGCGGAGGCGGGCGACCAGCGCGGGGCTCTCGACGATCATGCGGGCGAAGTCCGGGCCGGAGAAGCCGATGACCGGATCCTGCCGGTCGGCGGCGGCGAGGAACGCGCGGCGCAGCGCGGCCAGCGCCGACTCGCCGGGGGCGCGGCCGGCGACCGTGCGGGCGAGCAGGCCGGTGAACTCCTCGTGCAGGTCGAGTGCGAGGTCCTCCTTGCGGGGGAAGTAGTTGGTCACGGTCATCTTCGCGACCTGCGCCGCCGCCGCGACGTCGGCGATCGTCACCCGGTCGAAGCCGTGCCGCAGGAAGAGGCGCGTCGCCTGGTTCGAGATGTTCTGCCTCGTCTGCTGCTTCTTCATCTCCCGCAGTCCCATGCGGACATCATTGCATACCGACCTAAGTTTGTCATTGACACATCTATAGGTTCGTCCTAAGTTTATGTCGCAAGGCAGACGGGTACCGAGATCGGGTGACCCGTTCCCTCCCGGCCGGACGAGCAAAGGACACCGCCCTGAACGCCAGCCACGCGCCCAGCGCGTCCCCCCGCGCGACCGTGAACCTCGTCGACCCGATGAAGGACTACCTGTCCCGGATCGGGCGCACCCCGCTGCTCACCGCCGAGCAGGAGGTCGACCTGGCCAAGCGCATCGAGGCCGGCCTGTTCGCCCGCGAACGTCTCGAGACCCTCGGCGACGACCTCCCCCTCCAGGACAAGGAGGACCTGGAGTGGATCGCCGCCGACGGGCGCCGCGCCAAGGAGCACATGGTCGAGGCCAACCTCCGCCTCGTCGTGTCGCTCGCCAAGCGCTACATGGGCCACGGCCTCCCGCTGAACGACCTCGTCCAGGAGGGCAACCTCGGGCTGATCCGCGCGGTGGAGAAGTTCGAGTACCGCCGCGGCCTGAAGTTCTCCACCTACGCCGTCTGGTGGATCAAGCAGGCGATCAGCCGCGCGCTGGCCGACCAGAGCCGCACCATCCGCATCCCCGTGCACGTCGTCGAGGTCCTCAACCGGATGACGCGCGTCCGGCGGCGGATGATGCAGGACCTCGGCCGCGAGCCCAACTCGCAGGAGCTGGCCGTCGAGCTGGACATCACCCCCGAGAAGGTGGAGTGGCTGCGCCGGCAGGCCCGCGAGCCGCTGTCGCTGCACACCCCGCTCGGCGAGGACGGCGACGGCGAGCTCGGCGACGTCATCGAGGACCCGGACGGCGGCGACCCCGCCGACGTCGTCGCGTCCTCCATGCTGCGCGGGCGGCTGGACGCGGTGCTGGAGACGCTCACCGAGCGCGAGGCCGGCGTCATCTCGATGCGCTTCGGGCTGTCCGGCGGCGAGCCGAAGACGCTCGAAGAGGTCGGCAAGGTCTACGGGGTGACGCGCGAGCGCATCCGGCAGATCGAGTCGAAGGGCATGCACAAGCTGCGCCACCCGTCCCGCCGGGAGACCCTCGCCGACCTGCTCGGCTGAGGCCGCCCCCGAGTGCGGCCCGGTTCACGCGGTGAACCGGGCCGTTGAATTCTCACGTATTGGGATGACAGAGCGGCTGATCGCCGAGGACACTTTTCTCTGGACGTCCTGGGGTGCGTGGAGAGTTGGGGATGATGGCGAGGCGGTTCGGGCGGGCCGCGGCTGCGGCCGTGGCACTGGCGCTCCTGGCGGTTCCGGCCCCCGCGCGGGCCGCCGGACCGGGCACCGCGTCCACCGCCCCCGCGTCCACCCCGCCCACGTCCACCACGACGCTGCGGCCGCCGACCGTGGCGTTCGACGCCGCGAAGCTGCGCGCCACCCTGGACGCCACCCGCGACGCGGGCATGTACGGGCTGTTCTCCCAGGCGCGCGACGGGCGCACCGCGTGGGACGGCGCGTCCGGCGTCGCCGACGTGCGCACGCGCCGCCCGGTCACGCCCGGCATGCGGCAGCGGGTCGGCAGCATCACCAAGTCGTTCGTCGCCGCCGCGGTCCTGCAAGAGACCGAGAAGGGGCGCGTCGGCCTGGACGTGCCGGTCGGGCACTACCTGCCGGGCCTGCTTCCGGGGCGGCTCGGCGACCAGGTCACGGTCCGCATGCTGCTGAACCACACGAGCGGGATCGGCGACTACGTCGGCACCGCGTTCCCGTCGTGGACGGAGCTGTCGCCGAAGAGCCTCGACGAGTACCGCTTCCGGAACGTTCCGCCCGACCAGCTCATCGCGTGGGGCGTGCAGGCGCCGCGCACCGGGATGCCGGGCGAGCGCTGGTCGTACTCCAACACCAACTACATCATCGCCGGGAAGCTCCTGGAGAAGGTGACGGGAACCAAGGCGGAGCAGTACATCACCCGCAACGTCATCGAGAAGGCCGGGCTCAAGGACACCTATTTCCCGTCCTCACCCTGGATCGCCGAGCCCCACCCGCGCATGTACGAATCGCTGTACCAGCACGTGCAGCCCCCGCGCGACTACAGCGTCTACAACATGAGCTGGGCGTGGACGGCGGGCGCACTGGTCTCCACCATGGACGACCTCAACCGCTTCTACCGTAAGCTCCTCACCGGCCGCATCATCGGCAAGGACGCGCTGGCGCAGATGAAGCGCACCGTCCCCGTGCAGGACGCCGAAGGCAACGTCCTGATGGACTACGGCCTCGGCCTCTACGCGCTCGACCTGCCGTGCGGGACGTTCTGGGGCCACGACGGCGCCGTCTTCGGCGCCGGCACGCAGGCGCTGTCGTCCGCCGGCGGCGCGCGCCAGGTGTCGGTCGCCTTCAACCTGATGAAGTACCAGCAGCTAGACGCGAACGGCGCGCCCGTCCCGCACCCGATCGACAACGCGCTCGCCGCCCACGTCGTCGAGGCCCTCTGCGGCACCCGCCCCGCAACGGCAACGGCAACCCCCGGCGCACCCCTCCGGCTGCTGCCGCTCCAGTCGTTCCGCGCCGTCTCCTGACCGGAACGCGTCAGGCCAGGTCGGAGGGGTTGGTGTTGGCGCCGCACAGGACGATCAGCACACGCTCGTCCGGGGACGGGCGGTAGGCGCCGGCGCGGAGGGCGGCGACCGCGGCGGCGGTGCCGTGTTCCACGACCAGGCGGTACTCGTCCCACACGAACCGGCGCGCATCGATGATCGCCTCGTCGGACACGAGGACGGGCCGCACTCCGGTGCGGGACGCGACCGCGAACGCGATGTCGCCGAGCCGGGTGGCGCCGAGCGAGTCCGCCGCGACCCCGGACACCGCCACGTCGACCGGGGCGCCGGCGTGCAGGGCGCGTTCGAGCGTCGGGATCGTCGCCGGCTCCACCCCGACGACGCGGGCCCGCCCGTCGAGGGCCGCGGCGACCCCGGCCATCAGGCCGCCGCCGCCGACCGCGAGCAGCACGGTGTCGACCTCGCCGCCGGTCTGCTCCAGGATCTCCAGGCCGAGGGTGCCCTGGCCGGCGCAGACCTCCGGCAGGTCGTAGGCGTGGCAGAACAGCGCGCCGGTGTCGGCGGCGCGCTTGAGGGCGGCGTCCTGCGCCTCGGCGTACCGCGTGCCGACCTGGACGACCGCGGCGCCGAGGGCGCGCAGCCGCGCGACCTTCACCGCCGGCGCCGTCTCCGGGACGAACACCTCGGCGGGCACGCCGGTCTCCGCCGCCGCGTACGCGAACGCGAGGCCCGCGTTGCCGCCGGAGGCCGCGACGACGCCGGCGCGCGGAAGCCGCCCCGCGTCGCGCGCGGCGAGGACGTGGTTGAACGCGCCGCGCGCCTTGAACGACCCGGTGTGCTGGGCGAGTTCGAGTTTCAGCCACATCCGCCCGGCGGGCGCGAGCGGGGCCGGGTCGACCTCGATCAGCGGCGTGCGGCGGACGCGGCCCGCGACGCGGCGGGCCGCCGCCCGGACGTCCGATTCGGCGATCATCGATCTTCCTCCCGGGCCTCAGTAGTCAATCCCAGTTTGGCGCATGACGACGCGTCGGGCGGCCGGGAGCGCTGTCACTCCGGGCCGCCGAGCGCGGCGGCCCGGTCGAGGAGCACCGCGCGCTCCGGCGCGTTGCGGGTCAGCTCCGCGGCGCGCTCGAACTGCTCCCGGGCCTCCTCCCGGCGGCCGAGGCGTTCGAGCAGGTCGCCGCGGACGCTCGGCAGCAGGTGGTAGCCGCGCAGCGACGGCTCGTCCAGCAGCGCGTCGGTGATCTCCAGGCCCTTCTCCGGGCCGTGCGCCCGGCCGACCGCGACCGCCCGGTTCAGCTCCACGACGGGTGACGGGGCGACCCTCGCGAGGATCTCGTAGAGGGACGCGATCTGCGTCCAGTCGGTGTCCTCGGCGGCGAGGGCCTGCGCGTGGGTGGCGGCGATGGCCGCTTGCAGGACGTAGGGGCCGGGCGGCTGCCCGATGGCCTTGGCGCGGAGCAGGGCGGCGAAGCCCCGGTGGATGAGGAGCCGGTCCCAAAGGGCGCGGTCCTGCTCCAAGAGCGGGATGGGTTCGCCGGACGGCCCGGTGCGCGCGCGTGTCCGGGACGCTTGGATCTCCATCAGTGCGGCGAGCCCGTGCACCTCGGGTTCGCCCGGCGCGAGTTCGGCGAGGATGCGGCCGAGGCGCAGCGCCTCCTGGCACAGGTCGGTCCGCACCCAGGCGTCGCCCGCGGAGGCAGCGTAGCCCTCGTTGAAGATGAGGTAGACGACCTCCAGGACGGACGACAGCCGCGCCGCGCGGTCGTCGCCCTGCGGGACCTCGAACGGCACGCCGGCGTCCGCCAGGGTCCGCTTGGCCCGGACGATCCGCTGCGCCACGGTCGACTCGGAGACCAGGAACGCGTGCGCGATCTCGTCGGTGGTGAGGCCGCCGAGCATCCGGAGCGTCAGCGCCACCCGCGCCTGCACCGACAGCACGGGATGGCAGGCCGTGAAGATCAGCCGCAGGACGTCGTCCTCGATGTGCCCCTCGTCCGGGACGTCGAGCTCCGGCGGCGCCTGGCTCTCCAGGTCGCGGCCCATCTCCTCCAGCTTGTGCGCGAAGCGCTGCTGCCGTCGGATGCGGTCGATGGCGCGGCGCTTGCCGACGGCCATGAGCCAGGCGCCCGGGTTGTCCGGGACGCCTGACTCGGGCCACTGTTCGAGCGCGGCGACCAGCGCGTCCTGCGCGAGTTCCTCGGCGAGCCCGATGTCGTGCACCATCCGCGCGAGGCCGCCGATGATGCGCGCGGACTCCAGCCGCCACACCGCGTCGACGCTCGCCCGCACGCCGGGCGCGTGCCCACCGGGCCCTGTCGAAGCCGTCACGCCGCCGATGAGAGCATCCGCACCGGCCGCCGCGCAAGCTCAGCGCGCGATCACTGCCCCGGGTAGGGGTCGTCCGGGCCGAACACCTGCTTGATGACGCCCTCGCCGCCCCCGACGATCCCGTAGAACCGCTTGGACAGCTCGATCGCCTCCTCGCGGGTGCGGACCTCGATCAGCGCGAAGCCGACGACGCCCTCCTTCGACTCGGCGAACGGGCCGTCGGTGACGGTGATCTTGCCGTCGACCGCGCTGATGCGCGTGCCGTCCGGCTCCAGCCCGCCGGTCGCGAGCAGCACCCCCGACTTGGCCATCTCCGCGATGAACTCGCCCATCTCCTGCTGCATCCGCTCGTCCGGGGGAGCGGTGTCGGGGCCGGTGTCGGTGGTCATCATCATGAATCGCATGGCTGCCTCCTGTGGTCGGTGTCCGGGGTCATCCCCAGCCTTCACTGGCGCGTCGAAGAGGGGGAGGGCGGATCGACATCCCGGATCGACTTTTTTCGGATTTTCTTCGGAGCATGGATCGTGCCAGGTCAGCCCGCCAGCGGGGCGACCTGGCCGCCAGATATTCCCGCAGATCACGACAAAACGGGCGGTTCGGGACCGGTGGGCAAGCGGCCCGGTGTCGAGTAACTTCTCTCCGTAGGTAGTTTTCTTTCCTGTCGAGGAGGAGTTCCGTGGGAGATTCGGCACCGGATACCGGTCCGCGACCGGAGCCCGACATCGACGACACGGTGCCGCAGTCCGCGCGCATCTGGAACTACTGGCTCGGCGGCAAGGACAACTACCCCGTCGACCGGGCCGCCGGCGACCAGTTCGTCGCCGCCTACCCGCAGATCGTGGACATCGCCCGGCACTCGCGGGCCTTCCTCTCCCGCGCCGTCCGCTACCTGGCGGGCCCCGTCGGCATCCGGCAGTTCCTCGACATCGGCACCGGCCTGCCCACCGTCGACAACACCCACGAGGTCGCGCAGCGCGTCGCGCCCGAGTCCCGCATCGTCTACGTCGACAGCGACCCGCTCGTCCTCTCGCACGCCCGCGCGCTGCTGACCAGCAGGCCGGAGGGCGCCACCAGCTACGTCGACGCCGACCTGCGCGACCCCGCCCGCATCCTCGCCGAGGCCGGCCGCACCCTCGACCTCAGTGAACCCGTCGGGCTGATGCTGCTGAACATCCTCGGGCACGTCGCCGACTACGACGAGGCGCGCGCGGTCGTCCGGCACCTGATGGGAGCGCTTCCGACCGGCAGCCACCTGGTGATCGCCGACGGCACGGACGTCGTCACCGGCGAGGCGTTCCGGAGCGCCATCGAGATGTGGAACCAGGCCAGCGACGCCCCCTACCACCTGCGCACCCCCGAGCTGATCGCGGGCTTCTTCGAGGACGTGGAGATCCTGGAGCCGGGAGTCGTGCCGGTGTCGCGGTGGCGCGCCGAGGCCGGCCCGTTCGGCGAGCCGGACGAGGTGGACGAGTTCTGCGCCGTGGGCGTGAAGAGATCATGACCGCCCGCCCCCGCCCGGACGAGCCGCTGCATACCGCGCCGGACCTGCGGGCCGCCGGGCCCACCGTGCTGCGCATGGTGGTCGGCGCGCAGCTGCGCCGCTTCCGCGAGGCGGCCGGGATCTCCACCGAGGACGCCGGGTACGAGATCCGCGGCTCGCATTCCAAGATCAGCCGGATGGAGCTGGGCCGGGTCGGCTTCAAGGAGCGCGACATCGCCGACCTCCTGACCCTCTACGGCGTGACCGATCCCGGCGTCCGCGACACGCTGCTGGAACTGGCCGCGCACGCCAGCACCCCCGGCTGGTGGCACGCGTACGGCGACGTGGTGCCCGGCTGGTACGAGCCCTACCTCGGGCTGGAGCAGGGCGCCCTGGTCGCCCGCGTGTACGAGGTCCAGGACGTCCCGGAACTGCTGCAGACCCCCGGCTACGCCCGCGCCCTCCTCGCCGCCCGCCATCCCGACGCCTCCAAGGAGGAGGTCGAGCGCCGGGTCGAGCTGCGGATGGCGCGCCGCCGCGTGTTCGAGCGCCCCGACCCGCTGAAGCTGTGGGCCGTCCTGGACGAGGCGGTGCTGCGCCGCGTCGTCGGCGGCCCCCGGACGATGCGCGCGCAGATCGAGCACCTGATCGCGATGGCGGAGCGGCCGAACATCACCGTGCAGATCCTGCCGTTCACCACGGGCGGCCACGCCGCCGAGAGCGGCCCGGTGACGCTGCTGCGGTTCGCCGAGCCCGAACTGCCCGACGTCGTCTACCTGGAGCAGCTAACCGGCGCCCTGTACCCCGACCGCGCCGCCGACATCGCCCGCTACCGCGACGTCCTCGACCGGATCGGCGTCCAGGCCGAACCGCCGTCCCGCACCCCGCAGATCCTCCGCGACCTCCTCATCCCCTGACGGCGGCGATCCGCTCACGGACGCCCGGCTCCGGACCCGCGAGCAGGACGTCGGACGCGCGGTGGGCCCGGGTGCCGGCGAAGGCGAGGCCCGCCTCGGTGCGCACGGCGACCAGGGTCTCGGCGACGGTGGAGGGCGGCCTGCTGCGGCTGAGCATCCCGGCGACCCCGTACCAGCGGACCTACCAGGGGGACGCCGTGCCCGTGCCCCGGGTGTCCGTCCACGCGATGGCCGCCGGGGCCGGGCCGCCGCCGGGCCACCCGTCGGAGAACGCCGACCTGCTGCCCGCCGTCCCCGGCGTCGTCACGAGCGAGCTGGCCCGGCGCGCGGACGCGGGCGTCGGCGGCACCGTCACCGTATCCACCGCCGACGGCGAGCAGCCGATCACGGTGGTGGGCATCGCCCTGGCGCTGCCGAGCGTGCCCGGCGGCACGGCGGGCGCCCTGGTGGACCTGCCCACGCTGACCGAGCGGCGGCTCGCCGTGACCAGAGCGGACCCCGCCGCCCTCGCGCCATCGCGTTCGCGGTGAACGCGGCGGTGACGGCCGGGGAGCGGTCGCGCGAGTTCGCCGTCCCGCACATCGTGCTCGGCGTGCGCGCCGCCCGTCCGTACCCGCCCGTCGAGGCGGTGTTCCCGTGGTCGGCCCTGCTGGTGATGACCGCCGGGGTGGCGGCGGTGCTCGGGCTCGTGCTGCGGGTCATGATCGGTGCGCTGCGCCGCCGTGACCTCGCCGCCGACCTGCGCATGGGGAGGACCGGTAGGCGGTCGCTACTCCCGGACGGGGACGTAGGTCGCGATGACGACGCCGGTCTTGAACGTCCTGACGTCGGCCGGCTCGAACGCGGCCTTGAAACCGGAGCGGGTGATCAGGTGCTCCGGGTCGGCGGGGCCGGCGAAGACGGGGTGGATCCACAGGCGCAGCTCGTCCAGCAGGCCGTTGCGGATGAGCGTCCGGGTCACCGGGCCGAACCCGTACTGGAGGATGTCCTGGCCGTCGCGCTCCTTGAGCCCGGTGATCTCGGCGACGGCCTCCGCCCGGGGGATCGCCGTCGTGTCGCCCCAGCCCGGTTTCCTCAGCGAGTCGGACACGACGTAGTGGGGGAGGGTGTTCATCCGGACGCCGAAGTCGCCGGTCGCCTCCTCCATCGCCGGCCACGCCTGGGAGAAGCCGTCGAACGTCCGGCGGCCCATGAGCAGGGCGCCGCAGGAGAACAGCAGCTCCCGCGCGTAGGCGGCGGCCTCGTCCCCGAAGTAGGCCGGCGTCCAGTGCTGCGGCTTCTCGACGACGCCGTCGAGCGACACGTACGTCGAGTTGATGATCTTGCGCATGCTCGTCCTCCAGGGGATCCGACCGGTGCCGTGCCTGTCTCTCGCCTGCTCTTGTCCCGCACGGCACCGCCGCCGCGCACGTCGTTTACCGGATCATTACGCCGTCCCACCTGGCGGAACGTTGGGTGATTTGTCGTATATTGCAACAGCATTGCGGAAAGTCACGGAAAGGTTGCGGCCCCTTGTGGTCCGTGCCACAAACACTTGATCATGAGCGGCTGTGGGGCGACGGGGGCTGGTACTCAGGCGGATGGCCGGCGATCGCATGCTGGTCCTGGCCGCGTGCGCGACGGCCCTGTTCGCCACGACCGTGCTCGCCGCGCTGGTCGGCTACACCGGGTCGGTGACCCGCGAGGGGCTGCGGCGCACGCTCGCCGACGCCACCTTCGCCACGGTGGGGGCGACGCTCGGCACCCATGTCCCCGCGAACGGCCTCCCCGCGGTGCAGGACGAGGTCTCCCGAGGGCTCAAGCAGATCTACCGGGACGTGCCGCTCACCGTCTCGATGAGCGTGCGCAGCGACTCCTACACGCTGCCCGGGCAGGAGAAGAGCGACCACCCCGAGCTGACCGCGTTCGGGACCTACACCGGCATCGAGAAGCACGCGCGGCTCACCGCGGGCCGCTGGCCCGCCGCCGCGACGTCCGGTGAGGTCGAGGCGGTGCTGCCCGGCGCCGCCGCCCGCGAGATCGGCGCCCGCGTGAACGACGTCCTCACCCTGCACGGCCGCGTCGACAAGAAGTCCGTCGTGCGGGTCCGGCTGGTCGGGCTGTTCGACGTCCCCGACCCGCAGCACTACTTCTGGCAGGGCGACCGGCTCGTCACGACCGGCGCCGAACGCCTCGACTACACGACCTACGGGCCGTTCGTCGTGCCGCCCGAGGTGTTCGCGGAGCGCTTCACCGGCACCGGGGCCGACGCCCGCTTCACCGTCATGCCCGACCTGCGCGGCGTCGCCGCCAGGGACCTCGGCCCGCTCGGCGACCGGGCGACGCGCGCCGCCGGCACCTTCGAGGACATCGGCGGGGGCGAGCAGTTCACCGTCGTCACCGAGCTCCCCGAGCTGACCTCGCAGCTGCGCGGCGCCGTCCAGGTGGCACGGTCCACGATGCTGATCCCGGTGATCCAGCTGGTGCTGCTGGCCGGGTGCGCGTGGCTGCTGGTCGCCCGGCTGCTCGCCGACCACCGGCGCGGCGAGGTGGCGCTGCTGCGCACCCGCGGCATGGGCATGCGGCAGCTCGCCCGGCTCGGCATCGCCGAGGGGCTGCTGATCGTGCTGCCCGGCGCCGTGCTCGGCCCGCTGCTCGCCGGTCCGCTGCTGCGGCTCGCCGGGCATGCCCCGGCGCTGCGGTCCGCGGGGCTGCGGCTGGACGCCGGACCGCTCGCGCCGCTGTGGGCCGTGTCGGTGCTGACCGCGCTGGCCTGCGCGGTCGTCCTGACGATCCCGACGCTGCGCGGCGCCAACCGCACGTTCGTCGAGGCGCAGGCCGGGATCGGCCGGCAGGGACGCGGCGGCCTGCGCGGCTCCGGCGTCGACCTCGCGCTGCTGCTCGTCGCCGGCCTCGCGATCTGGCAGCTCACCCGGTACGGGGCGGACGGCGCGGGCGACACCGGGGAGGGCGCGTCCGGCATCGACCCCTTCATCGTGTCCGGCCCCGCGCTGGCGCTGCTCGCCGGCGGGGTGCTGCTGCTGCGCGTCGTGCCCGTGGCGTCCCGCGTCGCCGAGCGCGTCGCGACCCGGGCGCGCGGGCTGGTGCCCGTGCTCGGCACCCGGCAGGTCGGGCGCCGCCAGCTCCGCTACGCGGGCCCGGTCCTGCTGCTGGTGATGGCGATGGCCGTCGGGGTGCTGTCGGTGACGACGATGGCGACCTGGCGCGCGTCGCAGACCGACCAGGCCGACTTCCAGAGCGGCGCCGACCTGCGGTTCGCCCGCACCGCCCAGGCCGGCGGCCCGGCGGCGCTCGGGCAGGGCGGGCGGTTCGCGGCGCTGCCCGGCGTCACCGGGACGGTGCCGGTGCTGCGCGCGGACGCCGACCTCGGCAACGACCCGGCGACCCTGCTCGGCGCCGACGCGAAGGCGCTCGGCCCGCTGCTGCGCGTCCAGCCCGGCCTGCGCGACGACCTGCGCCTGGACGAGCTGGCGAAGGCCAGGCCGCCCGCGCCCGCGCTGACCGTCCCGGGCCGGCCGAAGCGGCTGCTGTTCGACGTGCGGCTCGGCCACGCCGGGCGGGTGCCCCCGATGCCCGAGGACTACGCGCCGCCGCCGGGCCCGGACCACAAGATCGCGGTGACCGTCATGGACGGGGCCGGGCTGGCCCGCCGGTTCGACCTGCCCCCGTTCGACGCGGACGGCGACGTGCACACCCTCGCCCTCGACACGGCGCAGATGGCCGGGCCGGACGGCGTCCTCTCCTACCCCCTGTCGGTCCGGGGCGTCCACTTCGCCTACGACGACAACGCCCTCACCGGCCCCCTCGACCTCCAGCTGCTGGACGTGCGCGGCGAAGGGACCGGCAAGGCCGAGGCGCCCGCCGGAAGCCGCTGGGACGTGTTCGCCGAGCAGCCCAACCTGATCGACCCGCTCAAGCCGCACGCCACCGGCGCCCGGGGCGCCCTGGTGGGCCTCGTGATCCCCATGTCGCCGCTCCTGCACGAGAGGGCGAGCGAGGTCCTCGGGTCCGAGACGGGCACGGTGGTCCACGGGGTGCTCGGCACGCCCTCGCCGCCCGCCCACGACCCGCGGAACGCCGACCTGCTGCCGGCCGTGCCGGGCGTCGTCACCGAGGAGGCCGCCGCGCGCGCCAAGGTCGGCGTCGGCGGGACCATCACCCTCAGCACCGTGGACGGCGACCAGCCGGTCAAGGTCGCGGGGATCGCCCCCGCGCTGCCGACCGTGCCGGCCGGCGCCCCCGGCGTCCTCGTGGACCTGCCGACGCTCACCCAGAGCCGGCTCGCCGCGAGCGGCTTCATCAGCGGGAGCATCGAGCCCGGCGAGTGGTGGGCCGCAGTGCGCGGCGGGCGCACCGCCCAGGCCGCGGCCGCGCTCGCCGAGCACCCCTCCTGGGGCGAGGTCGCCGGCGACCGCGTCCGGACGCGCGCCGAACTCCGGGACGCCCCGCTCGGCGCGGCCCTGCAGGGGGCGCTCGTGCTCGGCTTCGGCGCGTCGCTGGCCTTCGCGGTGATCGCGTTCGCGGTGAACGCCGCGGTGACCGCGGGCGAGCGGACCCGCGAGTTCGCGGTGCTGCGCGCCCTCGGCGTCCCGCCCCGGCAGGTCGCCGGGATGCTGGCCATCGAGCAGGCGTACCTGGTCGCGCTCGGCCTGCTCGGCGGGACGGTGCTGGGCCTCGTCGTGGCGCGGCTCGTCGTCCCGCACATCGTGCTCGGCGTGCAGGCCGCGGAGCCGTACCCGCCCGCCGAGCTCGTCGTGCAGTGGCCGATCCTGCTGGCCATGCTCGCCGGGGTCGCGGCGGTGCTCGGCCTCGTGCTGCCACCGGTGATCCGCATGCT
This sequence comes from Actinomadura sp. NPDC049382, assembly GCF_040677125.1. NCBI lineage: Bacteria > Bacillati > Actinomycetota > Actinomycetes > Streptosporangiales > Thermomonosporaceae > Actinomadura > Actinomadura sp. NPDC049382. Next base: position 1,038 of record NZ_JBFARO010000009.1, on the reverse strand, counting down.
GCGCCGCCGCGACCTCGGCGCCGGCCTGCGCGTGGGGGAGGACCGATGAGGAGCACCGCCCTGCGGCTGGCGCGGGCGCAGTGGGCGCCGCTCACCGCGCTGGCCGTGCTGTCGCTGCTGACGGCGCTGCTCGCGGTCGCCGTCCCGGCCCGCACCGCCGCCGGCTACGACCGCGCCGCCGCGGCCGCCGCCGGCGCCGACGCCGACATCCTGATCCAGGGCAAGGCGCGGGGGAACGAGGCGTGGGCGGCGGTGCCGAGCCGGGCCGCGCTGGAGGCCAACAACGTCACCTGGCAGCAGATGCTGCCGGCCTCGCTGCGCGCCGTCGCGGGCGAGCCGGAGGCGTCCGCCACCGCCGAGCGGATGTCCGTCGAAGGGAAGTTCGACGCCCCGCGCCTGCTCTACCTGGGCTGGGACCTCGGCGCGCTGAGCCGCGTCCGCCTCGTGGCGGGCACGCCCGCGATCAACCCGGCGACCGAGACGAGCGGCGACATCCGGGTCATGGTCGCCAAGAAGTACGCCGACCAGCTCGGCTACAAGACCGGCGACCGGATGGCCCTGGGCGGCATCACCGTCCGGATCACCGGCCTGTACGAACCGGTGAACGCCGCCGACCCGTTCTGGTCGCCCCGCACCCGCATGCTGCACCCGGTCAAGGAGGGCCTCGGCGGCGACGGGATCCAGGGCGACGCGGGCACCGCGCTGATCGACGCCGGCGGGTACTCGCGGCTCGCGCGCGGGGGCGCCACGCAGTTCACCTTCACCTGGCGCTTCCCGATCCGCGTCGGCGCGGTCGGCGCGGACGACGCGAGCGCCCTGGCCGCCGACCTCGACGCGCTCCGGTCCGCCGTCCGGGGCCGCGCCGCGTTCTTCTCCTGCGACGTCATCACCGCGCTCGACGACCGGCTGAACGAGTTCGCCGGACGCCTGCACACCGCCCGGTCCGTGCTCGGCCGCCGGCGGCCTTCGCGGACGACGCGTCCGGCGCCAGGCCGAGCACCTGCTCCCGAGCCCATCGTTCCCTCACACCACCGAAAC